>CAZFEA010000517.1:0-1523 GCA_964518085.1 uncultured Dehalococcoidia bacterium | reverse complement strand
GCCGCCTGTGGTACCGCGTGTTTTTGACACTTGTTACTTGATACTTGTCACTTCTGCTGCGGCAACCTGCCTAGCTCTTCCAATTCATCGGCCACGTCTTTCATCCCCAGCTTCTCCAGGGTGGCCCGGGTGGGGATGCCGGTGGCCACGTCCCAGCCCCAGTGGGCGTAGAACTCGTCCAGCATCTTGTCGAACCGGGCGCGGTCGATCTTGTGTCCTTTCAACGGTCCGCTGTTCAAAGGCTCCTCAAAATACATCGGAGGCAGGGTATCGTCTTTGCGGCCAAGTCCCAGCCGGACATTGTAGCAGTGCTCCAGGGTGTAAATCCGTTCCGCCGTTTGCAGCAGCTCCTGGGGCGACCACGACAGACCGGTAGCGGCATTGAGCATGCGGACATAGTCGTCCTCGGTGAGGCCGTCCAGCGGCTGCATCCACCGGCTGGGGAACTTGCAGGTCCCCAGCGAGTCCATGAGGGTGCATATGTGCCGGTAATAGGTATTCATTTTCGACTTGCCCTCGTGGCTCAGGCCGTCCACCGAACCGGGATGTCCCCAGGTCTTGACGCCCATCTCTTTCGGCAGGCCGCGGCGTTCGAACAGGGGGTAGCCCTTGAGATGGTCGGCGCCCCGGGTAGAGGTAACCGAGGCCAGGGCCATGCCGTAGATGGCGCGGGTGGGGTTTTCCTGGCTGAAGGACCCTTTGATCGTCTGGGCATAGTATTCGGTGCCGCGCCCGGCCCTGCGGGCAGCCCCCGCCACCCCCTCCGCCAGCAGGTCGCCCAGACCCTCGCGATAGGTTATCTGGCGCAAAAGCTCCATGCCCAGCCCGGGCTGGCCGAACTCCAGCTTGATGCCGCCGGTATCCCGGTCGTCCAGCAGGCCCCTCCGGTAACAGTCGGTCGCCCAGGCGATGACATAGGCCGGCTCGGCGGCGTCCATGCCGTAGTCGTTGCACCACTCCACGGCTTTCATGGCAAAGGGGAGGCTTGAAGAACCATAGGTATAGATCCAACCGGTCATGGCGCCGTACTCGAAGCCGTTAGCCGCCAGCCCGGCGAACTCCCCTTCAGTAACCGCGGCGCGGTGCCCGCAGTGGATGGAGCATCCGTAGCAACCGGTATTGCCCACCACGTATTCCCTGGCCCATTTGTCCCCGGCGATCTGCTCCAGGTGCTCCGGAGGGCACTGGGTGATGCTATAGTTGTGCATCATCCCCACCCCACTCATGTACATGCTGCGCACCAGGGACATGGTGCCCTGGAAGCGCATGTTGGGCAGCGAGGCGATCTTCATCACCTTATCTCGCGCCTCACGGCATGAGCGCTCGAATTCAGCGGCGTTGGCGACGCGGACGCCTCTGGTGCCGCGAACGGCCACCGCCTTGAGGTTCTTGGAACCGGCCACGGCGCCACAGCCGCTCCAGCCCGGCGCCCGGTCCAGGTTGTTGACCAGGATGGCGAATTTGACCAGGCGTTCCCCGGCGGGGCCGATACATGATACCTGGATGCCGGCATCGCCGAGTTC
>CAZFEA010000516.1:0-1557 GCA_964518085.1 uncultured Dehalococcoidia bacterium | reverse complement strand
GATCCTGGTGGCCATAGGCATGGGTTTCTTCAACGTGAACGTGCAGCGCGCTCCTTTTGGGCCGGTGGATGACCCCACCGCGAAGAGCGTGCGCACGGCCTTGCAACTGGCAATAGACCGGGACAACATCAACAAGCTGGATGATGAGACTCCGGTCACGGTGCACGACGATATCAAGTTCGGACTGGAGGCCGGTGTGGTCCAGACGCTCCAAGAAATACTGAACGATGCCAGGGGCATGGGTCTCAAGGTGTATGCCTGTCCCAACGCCATGGCAAGTTGCAGAATTCCGATGAAGGAACTGGTTGGAGTGGACAGTGTAATGGGACTGGTGGGATTCCTGGAACTGGCCCGGACGGCGAACGTCAGCCTGTATATATAACACGCACAAACCGTGCATGACCAATGAATGATTAAAAACGGTGTCTCACAGGCAGGGCCGCCTGTGGTACCGGGCTGGCTCCGCGTGAATGAAAACGGTGTCTCACAGGCAGGGCCGCCTGTGGTACCGGCTATTATCCGGGGAACCGGCACATGGAGGCTATAGATATGCGTCTGAAAGATAAAGTAATGATCGTCACCGGAGGCGCCTCCGGCATCGGGCGGGCCGCGGCCATGGCATGCGCCCGGGAGGGGGCAAAGACGGTCATAATGGACGTGTCAGAGGCTGATGGCTTCGAAACAGAGAAGCAACTCCGCCAGGATGGCGCAGAAGGAGTCTTCCTGAAGTCCGATGTAACCGCGGAGTCCGACTGGACGCGGGTGACGGATTTCGTTCAAAGCCGGTTCGGGCGGCTCGACATCCTGTTCAACAATGCCGGCGCCAACCTGGTCAAACCGGTTACCGAAATTACAGAACAGGAGTGGGACCAGCTCATGGCGCTCAACCTGAAAGGAGTGTTCTTTGGCGTCAAGCACGGTATCCCCCTGATGCTCAAGAGCGGCGGCGGATCAATCATCAGCACCGCATCTACCTTCGGGCTGATCGGCAATCCCGGCATGTCCGCCTATTGCGCCTCGAAAGGGGCCATTATCGCTTTAACCCGCCAGTTGGCCCTGGACTACGGAAAGCACAATATCCGGGTGAACTGCATCTGTCCCGGCATGACCCTGACACCGCGGATCGGGAAATACATTGAGCGGGGCATTGCCAAACCGGAGGCGATGATCGCCAGGGTGCCACTGGGCCGCCTGGCGCAGCCGGAAGACATAGGCAAAGTGGTGCTATTCCTGGCCTCTGACGATGCCTCCTATATTACCGGCACGGTGCAGGTCGTCGATGGCGGCCGGTTGACCCAGTAGGCTGCGGCATTGACATCATTTTTGTGATTGCGCTACAATCGTTGCAAACTGATCGTTGAGTGGGTTATGCGGGACCGACGCTCACGCGCCACCGGCATTATCAATTACAACCTTACCAGGTCATCTCATAACCGCAAGAAGGCGCCCAACCGGGCCGGGTAACAAATAAGAAGGGGGACAAAAATGAGTAAATTCTGGAGCTGGCTATCAATCATTTTCCTGGCGGCCGGGCTGCTGATAGCCTGTGGACAACCG
>CAZFEA010000515.1:0-1570 GCA_964518085.1 uncultured Dehalococcoidia bacterium | reverse complement strand
CGCGGCGGTCCGCGGCGGCGGGCGTGGGGCGCAGGAGTACGAGGGAGAGGGACGGCGGTTTTACCGGCTGGCAGCGGAACATTCGCTTCTTCGGGGTAGCGAGGAGTCCGAAGTAATGTGGCTGCTGGGCGAGAAGTTCAACATCGCCAGGAAACCCCTGAACATAATTTCCGACCGGTACCTGCACAATCTGCGGCAGAAGCTTTTCAACTGTTCTTGAGGCGGTTTTGATGAATCAAACCCCACTGTGTTGAAAGGTTCGCACGTATGTCAATCGCTCACGACATCTATCACAGACTGGCTATCCACCTGGCCACCCTGGGCATGGGCTATCCGCCGCGGCCGGAACTGGAAGCAATACTGCGGGAGAACTTCAGCCCGCTCGAGGCGGAAATAGCCCTGACCCTGCCCACCAGGGTGCAACCTTTCCAGGCGCTGTCGCTGACTGAAATAAGCCGGGCCAGCGGCGTGCCTGTGGAACAACTGCGGCCGGCGCTGGAAGCCCTGGATGCCAGGAATCTGGTCTACTCCGGCCTGACCGGTGCCGGAGAAAAGGGTTATGCGCTGCACCAGATCGGCTATGGTTTTCCCCAGTCGTTCTTCTGGAAGGGTGAACAAAGCCCCACTGCCTTAAAAATGGCGGGCGTGATCGGCGCCTATTTCAAAGACCCGACGGTTATCCGCGATGCCTATGGTGGCAGCCAGACCAAACCCAACCGCTACATCCCGGTAAACCAGTCCATAGACCGCGACATCCAGGCAGTGTTTCCCTACGACGTGATGGAAAAAGTGGTGGAGCAGGCCAGGACCATCGCCGTGGCCCACTGCGGCTGCCGGATGTTCATACTTTGCCGGCGAGGCGCGTCGTGCGGGTATCCCATGGAGGCCTGCATCAAGTACGATGAGCTGGCGGAATACATCGTAGGCAAGGGGTTGGGGCGGGAGATCAGCCGGGAAAAGGCTATCGAGATCATCAAGGACTCCGAGGAACGGGGAATGGTCCACCTGGTGGACAATGCCGTCAGGCGGGTGCAGCATACCTGCAACTGCTGTAGCTGCTGCTGCTGGTCGGTGGGGAGCCTGAAAAGGCGCCGCATCCCCCGGGACATGCTCATGGCCACCTACTACCTGCGCTATACCGACGAATCACGGTGCCTTTCGTGCGGCGAGTGCGTCAAGGCCTGTCCGGTAGCCGCGGTGACCTTGACCGGCGACTACCCGGTGATCGACAATGACTGGTGTATCGGCTGCGGGGTATGCGTGGCCAAATGCCGGAACGGCGCGGCCAAACTCCGCAGACGGCATGATGTAGCCGTCCCGGCGCCGGATTTCCACACGTTGCATTACACCATAATGGTGGAAAAAAAGCTGGCGTGACGTCTCCGTAGCCGCGGGCCGATGGCCCGCTCTTGCATTTCCGGTGATACGAAAATACCGCCGTCTCCCCCTTTGAAAAAGGGGGACTAAGGGGGATTTAAGAAACAGGCAAAATCCCCCTGTATCCCCCTTTCGCAAAAAGGGGGAGGTAAACCGGGTCTCCTCGCGATGATAGGCCATTTTCATCCTTGAT
>CAZFEA010000514.1:0-1602 GCA_964518085.1 uncultured Dehalococcoidia bacterium | reverse complement strand
TTCGTGGTTAATCGGACAGCCTATTTCAACAGCGGCGCGAAAATTTGTTTGGCCAGGTCGGCCATCTTGGTCCGCTGGGCCAGCGACTCATCGTCATCCTCGATGTATTTCCGGCCGGTTTTGGGGATGGCCGCAGGAATTACGCCGGTCGTCGGCACATCAACCCTGCGGCTGGGCTGGAACGACCCCTGGACGAAGGCCGTCTGTCCTTCTTTGCTCAACAGCCAGTTAAGGAAAACCCTGGCCGCGTTGGGATGAGGGGCATTTTTCATCAGGGAAATGCAGCCATGTCCCGGGGAAAGGGCGCCGACTTCGGTGTCGATTACCGCCACCGGCGCCCCCTCGCTGATGAATTTCCACACCTGGGCCGACTGCAACGCCACTCCCACGGGGTATTTTCCCTGGGCTACCCATTCCACGTTCAAGCGGTCGTTCCGTGAAATCGCCGGCTGTTGCTTCACAAAGGCGCGCATGTAGTCTTCTCCCAGGACCAGGGTCATCTTGGAAAACCACTGCGAACCGGAACTGGGGTTGGTGGGATCGGTCAGGACAAGCTTGCCCTTCCACTTCGGGTCGAGCAGGTCCTGGTATGACTTGATCTCGTCAGCCCCCACCAGCTTCGTGTTAATGAGAATGCCGGGGAAGACCTCGCCAATGAACTGGACTTGGGTATGGGCGCTGTCGACCCAGGGAAACTTGTTGTTAAGCCAGAGGCTCGCGTCCTTGACCTCGGGAAGTATCAAAGCCGGGTCCATCACCTCGGTGACGCCCCTCGGTTTGAGAAGGACGATGGACCCCACCACTCCGGACATGTTCACATCCGGTATGTAGAGGCCGGCTCCCCGCTCGGAGAAGACCTTTTGCGCTATTTCCGCCGCCTTGCCGGAGAGCAACTCCACGGTGATGCCGTATTTTGCCGCCATTCCCCTGGCCACGGCATCCTTCTCCTCGGCGCTGAGGTCTCCGTAGATCACCACCTTGCCTTCACTCTTGCCGGCCTGGACCACCCTGTCCCATTCTACCTCCCAGGCGGCCTTCTGTACTGTGGACGGCTTGGCGCTTTCCGGGGGTTTGGGCGGAGACGCCTCGCGGGCCGGCGCGCAGGCGGCGAGGGCGAGCACCGTCAGCGAAATGGCCAGTACCACGGGCGTCCACGCCCGTGACCACATCGTTTTTACTCCTCGATGCCACACGTGACCGCCGTGAGTGATTGCAGTGATAGCTGGCAACAATCTTTTCATCGCGGACTTCTGACTCCTTTCTCCTGACTTCTGGCTCATCCATGAGGCTGAAACAAGCACTCATGCCCGCTTGCGGCGGGCGCCATCAAGGATGAAAATGGCCTATTATCGCGGGGAGACCCGGTTCACCTCCCCCTTTCGCAAAAGGGGGATACAGGGGGATTTTACCTGTTTCTTAAATCCCCCTTGGTCCCCCTTTTTCAAAGGGGGAGACGGCGTTATTTTCTGAGCAACAAGCACTCATGCCCGCTTGCGGCGGGCGCCATCAAGGATGAAAATCGCCTATCATCGCGAGGAGACCCGGTTCACCTCCCCCTTTCGCAAAAGGGGGATACAGGGGGATTTTGCCTGTTTCTTAAAT
>CAZFEA010000513.1:0-1609 GCA_964518085.1 uncultured Dehalococcoidia bacterium | reverse complement strand
GAGGCCATTGTTACAGAGGTGGCATATGTCCTGTCTTCCCCGCGCGCGCCCTACCGCCTCAGCCATGAGGAAATCCGCGCTCGTTTGTCGCCGATCATTGCGCTTCGGGGACTCAAGCTGCCGCACAAACGCGTTTATCAGCGAGCTTTGGATGTTTGGGCGGCATATCCATTCCTTGATTTCGAAGACGCCCTGGCCGCGGCCCACATGGAGGAGCAAGGGACTCGTGAGATATTGAGCTATGACACGGACTTCGACCGCATCTCGGGTGTGGCGCGGGTCGAACCCTAGCTCCTTGGTGGATAGTCGCCGCACGGCCCAAATGACATGTTCCAGAAACAGTTCGCCTGGTGCATTCCGTACGTCGCCATCACTATCGGACTGCTGGTACTGCGCAGCGCGTGGCTGGCCATCTCCGCCTACCATGCCGGCATTCTGGCGGTCATCCTGCTATCCAGGAGCAGGACGCCGACGAGGGACCTGTTCAGAAGCAGTAACTGGAAGGTCCTCGCAGTAACCTCGGCCATCGGGGCCAGCAGCGGCATCCTCCTGTACGCCCTGTGGCCGTTCCTTTCCGTGCCGGAAAGCGCCGCCGCCTATGTCCGGGATATCGGCCTCACCGGGACAACCTGGCCGCTATTCATTGCCTACTACACGCTGGCAACCCCCTTGCTGGAGGAATATTTCTGGCGGGGTCTGCTGGCCGGGAACTCGAAGTGGATAACGCCAGGCGACGTATTCTTCGCCGGGTATCACCTGCTGGTGCTGGCAGGAAAAATGGCGACGGTCTGGCTGGGACTGGTATTTATGGTCATTGCCCTGAGCGCCTGGTTCTGGCGGCGGGCAAACAGCTATGGCGGGGGACTGCTGCCATCGGTGGCATCTCACGCCGCGGCGGATATTTCCACTATTATGGTGATTTACCTGATGACGGGCAGCTAACCAAAGAGGAACCCGGACCTCCGCCCTGGACATACACCAGGTCCCGCCTTATTGCCCTCATAGCGTAGGCGCCGACCGCCCTCCGGGACACGACATGCACGGGTAAACCCAGGAGTTGCTCGGCAGTATCTGCCAGTAAAACGAATTCCAGCCCTATCGAAGGATCGATGTCAACAAGAATGTCCACATCACTCTCCGGCCCCTGTTCATTACGAGCATATGAACCAAAAAGTGCGATCTTCCTCACTTTGAACCGCAGCATGAGGTCTTCTTTGTGGCTCGCCAGCAAGGCGATGACTTCGTCTCGGGTCTTCATGGCTGGCATCATCATAGCAACCTAATTCCTGGCCGTCAACGTACCCTGTAAATTCGCCAATACCCCCCTGAGGAGTTGTGACGCCGGGCCGTTGACCGGGGCATTTCATCCTTGTTATACTGCCTGCAGGAAGAAAAATTACCGGAGGAAACCTGTGTGTACTGCTCTCAAGGCCCTGGCTTCGATAACCGCCTGGATACTGTTTGTGGTCGGCTTGCTGGCCCTGGTGATGACGCTGGTGCGAATCATGGGCGCCGCCGGGGGAAGACCGGTGGAGACATCCTTGATGACAGCGTACTTCGGCGTCGGCATCGCGGGCCTTTTCCTGAGCGTGGTTTCGAGCTACTTGCG
>CAZFEA010000512.1:0-1633 GCA_964518085.1 uncultured Dehalococcoidia bacterium | reverse complement strand
CTGCCACCGTGAGCTTCCACCAACCGCTTGCACACCACCAGGCCGAGTCCTACTCCCGGGGTGAAACAGCCTGTTTGCCCCTCCAGTCGCTGGAAAGGCTGAAATAGTTTTTCCTGGTCCCCGGCGGATATTCCGATTCCGTCATCCTTCACCGCCACAATCACATCGCGCCGGTTTTGACCGACCGAGACCGCCACGTTCCCACCCGGCGGGGAAAACTTGGCGGCATTCTCCAGGAGGTTGGCCAGCACCCTTTCCAGCCGGATCCGGTCGGCCGGCACCGGGGGGACTGCGCGAGGAACGGTCACCGAGAATCGATGCGAAGGCCACCGTTGGCCGAAGGCCGCCACGGCACTTTCCACCAACTCAGGTAGACTGATCGCTGTTTTCTCCAGCGTCATGCGTTGGGCCTGGAACCTTGACAGCTCCAGGAGGTTGTCCACGATGTCGGCCAGCGATTCGGCGCCGGAGCGGGCATCGGCCAGCAGCTCGCGAGACTGCTCCGGGGTTACCCCCGTGCTGGTTGCCGTGTGAATGGCGCCGATGACCACCGTCAGGGGAGTGCGGATCTCATGGGATACCATGCCGATGAACTCGTCCTTCATCTCCTCGGTCTTCTTGCGTTCGGTGGTGTCGATAAGGGACAGGACCATGCCCCGGACGGCGCCGGAGTCGTCTTTCACCGGCGTCAGCGTCCAGTCCCAGTACGTCACGCCGCGGCCGGGCTGGTGGGCAAAAATAAACGGTTTGTCATGGTATTCCACGGCCTGCCCGGTGTCTCTGACCTCCTGGAATATGCGCCGGTTCTCTTCGTCCGGGAATAGTGCAAAATGGTTCTGGCCGATAAGTTCCTGGACGGTGTGGCCTGAACCCCTGGCATAGGTTGAGTTCACCTTGACAAAGTTGAACTCTCTGTCCAGGTAGGCCAGATGGGCCCCGGTATTCTCCATGATGGTCTGCAACAGCTCCTTTTCCCGGTTAAGGGTCTTGACCAGCCGGGCAACCATCTCCGTTTCCGCCGCCATTTGGGCCAGCAGGTGTTCCCGCTGGCGGGCGCTCCTTTTTTGCTCGGTAATGTCCCGGGCGACGACGACAACGCCGGCGGGGCAGCCACGGTCATCCTGGACCACCGCGGCGGAAACCGATAGGTCTATCACCGCGGCATCCTTCCTCGTGGCCGCCACTTCGCCTCGCCAGCATCCCCGGAAGAAGAGCTCGTGAATGGTGTCGTCCAGACTGCCGGCGGCAGGGCGCACCGGGATGATGTCCAGCACCTTTTGGCCGATCACCTCGTGGCTTGCCCAGCCGCACAGGGCTTCGGCGCCCCGGTTCCAGGTCAGCACCCGGAGGTCCAGGTCGGTAGAGACAATGGCATCAACGATACTATCAACCAGGCTGGATTGGTCACGCATTTGTTGTCCTGATGGGTCGGGCCGGGCCATGATTTGCTCGCGCGGCCGACGTCGTGACACCCTTACAAACAAACCCTGAACGCTTACAGGGAATGAATCGTCCATGCTCGCGAGCGAGCGCCATGAAGGATGAAAATGGCCTATCAACGCGAGGAGATCCAGTCCGCCTCCCCCTTTCGCAAAAGGGGGATACAGGGGGATTAGTCCCCCTTTTTCAAAGG
>CAZFEA010000511.1:0-1791 GCA_964518085.1 uncultured Dehalococcoidia bacterium | reverse complement strand
TTACGGGTAGATGTTGGTCTGGAACCCGGTCTCGCCCGAGCTGTAGGAGCCGCCCTCGTTGGCGTCCGCCCAGGCATTGACGATTCCGGAGCTGTTGATAAACCAGCCGTAGCTTCCGCTGGGGCTGTTGGTGCTGTTGTTCAAGGTAGTAACGGCCGAGCGCACCGAGTCGGTCCCTTTCAGATAGCCGGCGGTGGCCAGGGCGCCGATGTCAATGTAGCCCCTGGTGGTCTGGTTGGGGTTCGGCCCGGGCTGCAAATCGGCGGGCACGGTCGGCGAGGTCAGGACAGGCCAGGGGTTCCCCGCCCGGTTGCGAATGTCGGTCCGCCAGGCGTCCACCGCGGACTGCAGGATTTCCCGGTCGGCGTCCCAGGCCCGCTCTTTTCCCCGGCCCAGGTAACCGGACACGTTGGGTATGACTACCGCCGCCAGCACCGCCAGCACCGCCAGCACGATCATCAACTCTACCAGGGTAAAACCTTTGCTGTTTCTGATTAGCCTGAACATGGTCGTCCTTTCCTTTACTTCTGAATGATAACAATAATAACTGATTTGTACACGAACCGATTAATTGATGCCGGGTAGAGGCAGGTCCCGCGCCTGCCCTTTTTGGGGGCGACCCGTGCGGTCGCCCCCACGGGATATTGCTTTCTGTATTAGTACAGTCTCATGTAAGAAGAGGTCGCGGCGCCCTCGGTCTGGGGTTTGAGCCGGTAGACCTCCACCTTGCGGCTGACCTCGGAACCGGCCCCTTCCTGCCTTAGAAGCCACAGGAACTCGTTGAGGGTGTTGTCCTCATCTGCCTTCAACGTGGAAGATTCGGGCTGCTTCCCGAGGAAGTTGGGGACGAAGCCCATGGAGGCTACGGCGCCGTCCTGGAGCCAGACATTGACCGCTGCACTCCAGTTTATCTTGGTGTAGGTGCCCGCTACGGTTGTGGTGAGCGAGCCGGGAGTCAGCGTCCTGACCGTGGTGCCGTTGGTATCGTAAGCGGTGTAGCTGCCGGTGCCGGCGAAGGTCGTTTCAGGGAAGACAGCAGCCTTGATGGACTTGTTGTTGAAGCTGTCGCTGGCCTTCTGGACAGCGTCGGCGTCGCTCTTGACCTGGGCCTCGGCGCTGCTGCCTTTGACGCCGCTCACAGCGGGGAAAACGACGGCGGCCAGGACCGCCATGATGCCCATGACTACCATGAGCTCCAGCAGGGTGAAACCTTTGTTTTTTCGATTGATCTTGAACATTTGGGTCTTTTCCTCCTTTTTTTGATTTTTCTTAAACCGGGATGCCAATTACGCTTGGGACTCGGGAATATCGGTTAACCTCGGGGTGGGAACTTTTCTTTCCGTCTGATCGCCTCCTTTCGTGACCGTGAGTGCTTCTTCTGCCCAACATCTTAAAGCCAGGGGGTAGCTGTGTACATCCCTCGGATGGGTGAACAGTCATCACCCGAAAAGGTGAAAAGGAATTGCATCATCAGGCCCCACCATGGCACGGTACGCGGCGGCGTGCCGAATACGTACTCGCGGGCCGTTGGCCCGCTCTCAAATTGACCGAAATGGAACTAACCGGCGGAGGCACATTTTTGGTACGGCCTATCAGACCACCGGTAATGCAAGGGCGAGCCAGCGGAATACGTACCCGCGGGCCGCTGGCCCGCTCTCAAATTGACCGAAATGGAACTAACTGACGGAGGCGCATTTTTGGTACGGCCTATCAGACCACCGGTAATGCAAGGGCGAGCCAGCGGCTCGCGGCTACCTACGCCCCGCCCCGGCACGTGCAACGTGCCACTAC
>CAZFEA010000510.1:0-1793 GCA_964518085.1 uncultured Dehalococcoidia bacterium | reverse complement strand
AAACTTTTCGTTCGGAAATTCGCATTTTAGATATGAAACTGCGGAAGTTAGGCTATCTCCTATCTCCTATCTCCTCGCCACTTCCAGGAAATATTCGTGGAACCGGGTGTCCTCTGCCAGCTCGGGATGGAAGGAGGCGACGATTATCTTGTTTTGCCGGGCGGCGACAACCGGGCCATCCTTCAGGCTGGCGAGCACCTGTACTTCAGGCCCCGCTTTTTCGATATAAGGCGCCCTGATGAACACCGCGTGAAACGGCTTCGGCCCCACCGCCGGAACCTCCAGGTCCACTTCGAAGCTGTCCACCTGCCGGCCGAAGGCATTGCGCTTCACTTCAAGGTCGATGGCTTCCAGTGGCGGCGCCGGCAGTGTGGGGACCTGGCGCGCCAGCAGGATCATCCCGGCGCAGGTGCCGAAAATTGGAAATCCTCCTCTGGCCAGTGACGTCAAAGGTCCTCGCAGATCAAACCGGTCAATGAGTTTGACCATGGTGGTGCTCTCACCACCGGGGATTATCAGTCCGTCCAGACCATCCAGCTCTTGAGGCAGCCGCACCGCCACCGCTTCAACCTTCAAGCTGCGGAGGACATGGATATGCTCGATGAATGCCCCTTGCAGGGCCAGGACGCCGATTTTCATGATGTGGGGTCTTTACCAGCCCCTGGTTGCAAGCAGCTCCTCTTTGGGGATCGACTTTATCTCGATCCCGTGCATGGCCTCGCCCAGGTCGCGGGAGACCTCGGCCAGGATCTTCGCGTCCCGGTAATGGGTGGTCGCCATCACGATAGCTTTGGCCATGGCAGCCGGATTGCTCGATTTGAATATGCCCGAGCCCACAAAAATGCCGTCCGCTCCCAGTTGCATCATCAGGGCGGCGTCGGCCGGGGTGGCCACGCCGCCGGCGGCAAAATTGACCACCGGCAGTCTTCCCAGCCTTTTCACCTCGCGCACCAGCTCTGCGGATGCCCCCAGCCGCTTGGCCTCTGCCACCAGTTCTTCATCCACCATATTCACCAGTTTCCGGATATCGCCCATGACCGTTCTCATGTGGCGGACGGCTTCGACGATGTTGCCGGTGCCGGCCTCCCCTTTGGTGCGGATCATCGAGGCGCCCTCGGAAATGCGCCGCAGGGCTTCGCCGAGGTCGCGGCAGCCGCAGACAAAGGGGACCTTGAAATCGTGTTTCCAGATATGATGGCTTTCGTCGGCCGGCGTCAGCACTTCTGATTCGTCAACATAGTCGACGCCGAGAGCCTCCAGTATCTGCGCTTCAACAAAATGGCCGATACGGCACTTGGCCATCACCGGGATGGTCACCGCCTTGATAATCGCTGTTATGACCGTGGGGTCGGACATCCGGGCCACGCCGCCGGCGGCGCGGATGTCGGCGGGGACCCGTTCCAGGGCCATCACCGCGCAGGCGCCCGCCTCTTCGGCGATCCTGGCATGCTCGGGTGTGACCACGTCCATGATCACCCCGCCCTTGAGCATTTGAGCCAGACCCGCCTTTACAACAGGGGTTCCCTTTTCCATTTTCGTCTCCGAATCATATTCTTGCGCCAATAACCGGTACCACAGGCATCCCCGCCTGTGGGAAATCGTTTTCGTTGGATAACGGTATCCTCCGGCGGGCATCGGCGATCGTTTTACAAAATAGCAACTGTTGCCATTATTTTATTTCATGGTGTGACAATTGACAAGAATGCCGGATCCTAGACTTCAGCGAACCTATATGGGGATATCTAAATCCCCCTTAATCCCCCTTTTTCAAAGGGGGAGACCGAACATTCCCC
>CAZFEA010000509.1:0-1797 GCA_964518085.1 uncultured Dehalococcoidia bacterium | reverse complement strand
CATACAGCGGCTCAAGTTCGAAACTGACCAGTATCGAGTAATCGGGAGCGATATCCCATTCTGTCAGGTCCTCACCCTCGAGGTGCAATGCTATCGCTTCTCTAATGTTGCTGGCGGCCTCGTCCAAGGTTTTTCCCTGGCTAACCACCGGCAAATCCACGCATTCGGCCACAAAATATTTCTCGCCTTTGTAGATTTTGACTTGGATGATTCTCTTCATGGGCTAACCTCCACAATCTTCGCGGAACTGGATTGGCCCATTGTATCACGTAATTGTACGATGTCGCTCGACATCGGAAGCGTTTGTACGGGGATAGTCGCGGTCAAACCGATCAGCAGCGACAACAGGGTCGGTGATAGTCGTGCCATGGTTACCTCCTTCGGCTCCGGGCGTTCTGTCATCCTCTATTAAAGACGCCGCGGCAGGGCAAAAAGTTCCGTACGTGTCTGGATTGATACCTTTGGCACGCGGCAGCGTGCCGCTACGGCCCCCATTCCGCCCCAGGCACGTGCAACGTGCCGCAACGGCTGCGATGCGTTATACTATTACTTGAACCGGATGGGACGTTGCCCGTCTCCATCGTTTGACAAACCCGAGGAGGGAAGGAAATGAAAAGGCTTAAGGCTACCTTATTTGCCTTTATGGCTTTAATAATTGTATCCGGCGCGGCATATGCCGGGGCGGCCGGCGTCACCCTGGGGCCCCGCATCACCACCGCGGCGCCGGTGCTTTACAGCCAGGATGCCGTAACCGACATCTACGATGCCGCCAGCCCGGCGGTGGTGGAAATACTGGTAAGCCGGCAGGGGCAGCAACAGCCGTCCGGCCGGCGCGGCGGGCAGGGCTCGGGCTTCCTGGTGGACGACCAGGGCCACATTCTCACCAACAACCACGTGGTGCGCGCGGCCACCAGGGTCCGGGTGATGTTGAAAAGCGGCGCCGTCGTCGATGCGAAGGTAGTCGGCACCGATCCCCGCGACGACCTGGCCCTTATAAAGGTCGAACCCACTTCGGTAGCGGGGGTAACCCCGTTGCAGTTCGCCGATTCCAGCACGGTCAAGCCGGGCCAGATGGCCATCGCCCTGGGCAGCCCCTATGGCTTGACCAACAGCATAACCGTGGGCGTGGTCAGCGGCCTGGACCGGAGCCTGCGCGGCGGCAGTGGCATGAGAGGGATGATCCAGACCGATGCCGCTATCAATCCCGGCAACTCCGGAGGGCCCTTGATGGATTCCCAGGGCCGGGTCATCGCCATCAACACTGCCATTGAATCGGCGCCCGATGCCCGGGGCATAGGTTTTGCCGTCCCTTCGAATGTGGCCAGCAGGGTGCTGTCTTCTCTCATCGCCGGAAAGACCATCGTCCGCACCTGGGTGGGCATCAGCGGCATGGCGTTGACACCGGCCCTGGCCGAAGAGCTCAAGACTTCATCCGAAAAGGGTGTTTACGTTAGCAGCGTTGTACCGGATGGACCCACGGCAAAGGCTGGTCTCAAGGGCGCTACTGGCGGCGCCGAGGGAACTCCCGGAAAGGGTGGGGACATCATTACCGCGGTGGATGGGAAGCCGGTCACCAGGGTCGAAGAAATATCGGACTACATCAATACCAAAGAGGTCGGGGACACAGTAACCCTTTCCGTCCTGCGCGAGTGGAGGAAGCTGGAGATCAAGGTTACCCTGGAGGCGTGGCCGGACAGGGTACCCGCGCGCACTCCCCCGCCGGACCATCCGGAAATACCGTAGGCAATAAATCGTATCCAGTCGGTCACAGGGTCGCTTTCTTAACCGCAGAGGCGC
>CAZFEA010000508.1:0-1819 GCA_964518085.1 uncultured Dehalococcoidia bacterium | reverse complement strand
GTTAAGCCGCCGGTGATGGCTGCAGCGGCGACGCCCACCCCGCCTCAGCCCCCGGCCATCTTTCAACCGGAGTCCCAGTCTGACACCACGGTCCCCAGATTTTCGGAGGCCGTTCAACCCCTTTCATCGGAACCGGTCTGGGAAGTTCCCGCTCCCGCCGCCGCCGGCGGACCAGTCAGCCTGCCCTGGATAGCGATGTTCCTTCTGGCGGGCGTTTCTGCGGCCGCCATCCTTTGGCTGATATTCAGGCGGACCGGGTCGATAGCTCCGTAGCGGCATCCCCCTGAGGCGGACCGAGTGCCCGTAGCGGCACGGCTGCATTATATCTTGACACTAACGTCTCAAAGGAATATCATCAACCTTGTCTCTGAAATAGTCTACGCTCACGACGCATCGCATGAGCGAAAACGTTGTCTCACAGGCAGGGCCGCCTGTGGTACCGGTCACAGACCGAAACGTTGTCTCACAGGCACGGAGGCCTGTGCCACCCGTTGTCTCACAGGCGGGGCCGCCTGCGGCACCGGCATTCTCGAGGCAACCACGAAAGCGCTACCAATATGGTAACCACAGGGCAAGATCGAGAAAAATCCCTCCGCCCCACGGCCGGCCAGCGTTCCGGAAACGGCGCCAATGGCCTGACGTCTAATAACGCCGTGGCCATCGGCGGGACTGTTTCCGAGAAGAACTGGTTCTGCACCGGCTTGATGCCCACCGGCGAGACCATCAGGATTGAAAGCGATAACATCGACGAAATCCAGGCCATTGTGGGCAAGGCTTCGGTAGCCTGGGCGGACTGCTGGGTGGCGGACCTGGAACGCGACGCCGTGCCCATCGCCCACCGGATGGGATTCAGCGAGCTGTTGACCACCACCCTGATGGCCGGATACTATTCCGGCTATGAGGACTATGATACCGAAATGGGGCTGATGCTGCCCGCCATCCAGGTCAGGGAATTTAATGTAACCCTCAACCCCATTCTCCTCCTCATCCGCAGCAACTTTATCCTCAGCCTGCACACCCCCAATGTCGATAAGAGATTCTTCAGGATCAGGCGCTATGCCGAGACCTTTCTCAGGAAAATACCTTCAACCGCCCTGCCGGAAGACAGCCTTACCCAGCTACTGGTCCGGATTATCGACGATAATAACGAAAGGAACTTCGACCATCTACGGGAAATAGAGGAGGAGGGAGACAAGCTCAACGAAGACCTCATCAATCCGGAGACCCCTCGTTCCGTTGTAGGTAAGAGGATCTATGAGATGAAACATTCCCTGATCACCTATCTCAACGGCCTGTGGGTGACTGTCGACGTTCTTAATACGCTGCGCTATGGCGACGCCGAGCTTATCACCAACGATGACAAACTGCTGGAGCGCATCGGCATCCTGTGCCAGGACGTTAACCGGCAGATTGCCCTGGCCGAGCACCTCTCGGAGGTGCTGGCCTCGGGCCTCGAAGTGCTGCAGGGCATTTACAATAACCAGCTTCAAATCTTGAATAACCGGATGGCCTTGGCGGTCACCTACTTCACCATTATCGGCGCCGCCGTGCTGGTGCCCAATACCCTGGCGACCATACTGGCCAATCCCGCTTTCGACATGGGGCCCCGGGACGCCGGCTGGTATATCGCCCTGCTGGCGGTGTCCACCATCCTGGCAATCCTGTTGACCTACTGGTGGGTAAGGCGCAAGCGGTGGATACCGACTTCGGTGGAATAAATTCCACCCAATTTCAAAGCACAAAGCTCGAAACCCTAAACAAGAGCCATGCCCGCTGGCGGCGGGCACCATGAAGGATGAAAATGGCCTATCAACGCGAG
>CAZFEA010000507.1:0-1835 GCA_964518085.1 uncultured Dehalococcoidia bacterium | reverse complement strand
CGGCGCGGGATCGAGGCTCGTTCCCCAGGCAGTTTCGAACCTGGCACGGGCCTCGGCGCTGGCGACGCGCTGGTAACCGGTATAGACGTCGGGCAGGGCGCCGACGTCACAGGAGCCCTGGACGTTGTTCTGTCCTCTCAGGGGGCAGACGCCAGCGGAGGGTTTGCCGATATTTCCGGTAACCATGGCCAGGTTGGCTACCGCCATTACGTTATCGGTGCCGTGGGAGTGCTGGGTTATGCCCATAGTATACAGTATCATCCCCGGTTTGGCGGTAGCATACAGCCTTGCCGCCTCGATTATTTTTTGGCGCGGTACGCCGCTGGCGGCCTCGACGAACTCCAGGGGGAAATCGGACAGTGAAGCCCTGAAGGCATCAAAGTTCTCGCACCGGCTCTGGATGAACTCCCTATCCTCCAACCCCTCTTCCAGGATTACCCGGCACATGCCCATGAGCAGGGCGACATCGCTGCCGGGCCGGTTCTGGAGCGACATGGCGGCCCATTTGGTCAGGTCGATGCCGCGCGGATTGATGACAATGAGTTTGTTACCTTTTTTGACCGACCGCCAGACCTCCATGGCCAGGACGGGATGGGAGGTGCGGGTATTGGTGCCCACCGCGATCAGGCAGGAGGCATCGCCGATCTCCCTTATGGAGGAGGTCATGGCGCCGCTCCCGAAGCTTGTGGTCAGACCGGCCACCGTGGGGGCATGTCAGAGACGGGCGCACTGGTCTACGTTATTGGTCCCCAGCACCGTCCGGGCAAATTTCTGGGTGACGTAGTTCTCTTCGTTGGTGCACTTGGAGGAACTGACCACGCCTACCTCGCCCCTGGAATAGGCGCCGAGGCGTGAGGCGATCATGTCCAGGGCCTCATCCCAGCTTGCCTTGACGAACCGGTCGCCGCGGCGGAAAAGGGGGGAAGTCAAGCGGTCCGGGTAATGGACCATGTCTTTTATGCCGAAGTGGCCCTTTACGCAAAGATAGCCATGGTTGACGACGCTCTGGCTGTCCGGCCAGACGCTGACGATCCTGCCGTCCCTGACGCCCAGCTTCACTGCGCATCCCACCCCGCAGTAGGGACAGGTAGTGCGGACTTCCGTGTCGGCGCGGTCTTCGTCCTTCTGAAAAATGGCGCCTACGGGGCATTTGGAAATACAGGCGCCGCAGGAAATGCAGTTTTCATCAACCAGGGGCCGGTTGCCAAAGCCCGCCAGGCTGCTGGCAAAGCCGGAGTTGCCGGGGTCGATGGCCATCACGCCGCGGATATCGCGGCAGACCCGGGCGCACTTGGAGCACATGATGCACTTGTTCAGGTCCCGGCCATAAAACGGGTTCCGGGTATCCAGGGGAATATTGCGTTCGGTCCTGACGAATTCGTATCGCTTCAGTTTGAGATAGTCGGCTGCTTTCTGAAGGTCGCACCGTTCGTTCTTGGGACATACCACGCAGCGATCGGTTACCCTGACGTTGCGCAGGCAGATGTCGTCGGGGCCGCATCTCTTGCGCCGCCAGCAGTCCATGCAGGGCCGGGGGTGCTCACGGAAGATAAGCTCGAGCACGTCGCGCCGCATTTCCTGCAACCGGGGCGTGCGGGTGCGGATGACCATGTGGTCGGCGGCTTCCACGGTGCAGGAGGGGATGTGGTCGTTCCGGCCTTCGATTTCGACCAGGCAAAGCCGGCAGCCCCCGGTGGCCTCCAGATCAGGGTCGGCGCAGAGGTTGGGAATGTAGACGCCGTTGTTGAGCGCCGCTTCCAGCACGGTATCGCCCCGGCTGGCCCTTACCTCCCGGCCGTCTATGGTCAATGTCAGTGTCATAAACGATCTAAGAT
>CAZFEA010000506.1:292-1846 GCA_964518085.1 uncultured Dehalococcoidia bacterium | reverse complement strand
GCGCCCGTGGCCGCATTTACCAGGTTCACGGTAGCCCCTGCGACCGGGTTGGAAGAAGCATCGAGCACGGCGACCGGCAGCCTGGCGCCCTTTTCCAGCACCGTTACTATGGGTCCCGGTGGACCCGGAGGTCCGGCAGGCCCGGCAGGCCCGGCAGGCCCGGCAGGCCCTGTAGCTCCGCCCAGACCCATATCAGGAACTACGATGGTGGCAACAGCGGCGACATTTGAGGCGTCCACCGCTCTCACCTCATGGGTCCGGGCAATCATCGTGGGAATGGCGATCATGGCTGTCCACCTTCCAGTCGCGCTGGCAATGGGAGTTTCTGGGGTCATCGGTACCTGTAAGCCATCAAAGAACAGGGTTATCGGCGAGCCGGCCGTGAAATTGTGGCCCACCACCATGGCCGCGCCCACACCGGAACTGCTCACGCTGAGGTAGGCGACCCCCGCTGAGACAATCTGGAAAGAGACGGCAGGCAGCACAACACCGTCTATCTCGATCGTTACGGTCTTCGGCCCAATGGTCATGTTTGCGGGTACGGTGAAGCTGCCGCTGACAATTCCGGTGGCGCCCACGACCACGGCCAACGCGCTGCTTTGTATTCCCACGCCGTCAATCGTGACTGCCATTGCCGAAGTGGGCGTCAGGCCGGATGCGGAAAAGCTAACCGTGGTGCCGGGTGGACCGGCTGTCGGGACCAGGGTCACGCCGCCCAGGACGGTGAAACTTTCGCCCAGCGTGGTGTGCCCGTGTCCAACGCTAACTATCTGTCGGCGCCAATTTATTACCGGATCTCCGGTGCCGGGGCCGCTACCGATAGGCACTCCGGCGACAATGTAGGCCCGGATGCGGAAACTGCCCCCGGGGGCATCGGGTACCTTGAAGCTGGCCTGCCAGGCGCCGCGGCTAGTGGCGGTGATGCCGTCGGCGACGATCTGATCCAGGGTGGCGCCTTCAGTGTCGCCAGCATAGTCCTTCGCAGCGCTCCGGAACCGCACCTGGATGCCGGTCTGGTCGCCCGGAAACCCGGTACCCTTGACCGTTACGTTGGTTCCTAAGCTGCCCGACAACCGGTTGCCGGTCAGCTTGGAATCGACGCTCAGGGCCGATTTTTCCGCCTTCACAGCCGGGAATTGGGTCCTGGCCCCGGGAGGAGCTACCGCCGAAAAGATGGCGAACTGGTCCCCGCCCAGGACATATACCTCGTGAAGTCCGCGCTTGCGGTCGTGCATGATGAAGCTGGTGCCCCAGGCGCCCTGGATGTCGGCGCTGGCGCTGGCCACCACGTCACCGGAGGCAGAAGGGCTCGTCCAGTCCCGCTGCCCGGTGGTGGAGGCCAGGTAGACGCTGACGGCCGACCCGGGCGTCCAGCCAATTCCAGACAGGTAGACGGTATCTCCAACTCTTACGATGCCGGGCGACAGGTACGTTGAGTAGGTTCGGTTGGTTGTCTGTGCCCTTGCCGGGGCCGGCGGCCCCGTCCCGGCCAGGGCTATCACAACAATCAGGAAAAGAACCAGGGCCAGTCTAATAACCTTGCTCATCATGGAC
>CAZFEA010000506.1:0-282 GCA_964518085.1 uncultured Dehalococcoidia bacterium | reverse complement strand
CTCCTTTCAGACCGGATATCGGGCAGGATAAAACACGAGCCTTTTCGTCGACGTCCGAACCACGCGCAGCAGCCTCTGTGGCGCGGAAACCGCGCCGCTACGGCGGGAATGGAACGCTCGACCAGGGAACAGAAACGGGAGTGAATCTTCCACCGGGAAGGACAGCTTCTTGACTTAACCCAAAAACCACAAAACGTTACACCATCCCGGGACATGTGTCAAGGGGGCGAATTGAATCATCTAAAATGTTACCGAAGTCCTGGTTGTTAAATCATCAAAAAT
>CAZFEA010000505.1:0-1851 GCA_964518085.1 uncultured Dehalococcoidia bacterium | reverse complement strand
ATAAGCAGCAGGCCGCCGGCTATCAGGAGCGACCGGTGCCACCAGTTGATCCGCCGCAGCAGGCAGCCTTCGACGCCTCCCGCCAGCGCCATGACGCCGATCAAAGCCGTGATCACTGCGAGCGTTATCTCCACCGGTGACCCCAAAAGCAGCAAAGCGGGAAAATAGATGAACATGAACGGAACGACATAGGCCACCACCGCCAGTCGCATGGCCTGCCAGCCTGTTTTCATGACCGGTGCGCCGGCAAGAGGGGCGGCGGCAAAGACTGCCGGCGCTACTGGCGGGGTAATAAAGGAAAGGGCGCCAAAGTAGAGAATGAAAAGGTGGGCTGACAGTATGGGAATGCCGGTCTGCACCAGGGCGGGGGCGACCAGGATTGCCAGCAACAGATAACAGGGAATGACTGGCAGTCCCATTCCCATGACGGTGCTGGCCGCGGCGGTGAGGACCAGGATGAATAGCTGGTTGCCGCCGGCGATGGTCAGGATTAGCTGCGACAACCGGATGCCGAGACCGGTCAAGGATATTGAGCCTATGAGGATGCCCGAAGCGGCGCAGGCCAGGGTGACCACCAGGGTGCCGTGGCCGGTGGACTGAAGCGTCTTGACTAAGGCTCCTGGGGTGAACAGGGCTTTCCTCTTGAGCGCCGACACCAGCAATAATATCACGATCAGCGAAGCCGAGGCGAAGAGGCCGGCCCGGCTTGGGTCGAAGCCCAGTACGAAGAGGTAGTAAACCAGTACCGCGAAGGGGATCAGGTAGTACCAGCCGCCAAGAAAGGTCCTGGTGAAAGAAGGCAATTCCCGCCTCGGCAGACCTCTGAGCCCCAGCAAGACCGCCTCGCCGTCGACCTGAAAAAAGAGGGCAACGTAATACAGTACTGCCGGCATGAAGGCGGCGATGGCGATGGTGGCATAAGGCACTTTGATGTAGTCGGCCATGATGAAGGCCACTACACCCATGACCGGGGGCATGATCATGCCGCCGGTGGAAGCCACCGTTTCCACTGCGGCGGCAACATGGGGCCGGTAGCCGACTTTCTTCCTAATGGGCATGGTGATGATGCCGGTGGTGCAAACATTGGCCAGCGGGCTGCCGCTGATAGTGCCGAAGAGGCTGCTGGCGACTACAGCCGCTTTTGCCGGCCCGCCCCGGGAGTGGCCGACCGCGGACTGGGCCAGGTCGATGAACCATTGTCCGGCCCCGCTGAAGTGCAGCAACTGCCCAAACAGGATAAAGACGAAGATGACCGTGGCCGCCATTTCCAATGGTATTCCCAGTATGCCGTCGCTCGAGATATACATGTGCTCCACGACCCTGGTCAGGGAATAGCCTTTGCCACGGAAAAGCCCAGGCAGGAGGTCGGAAAACCTGGCATAAATCAGGAACGCGCCAGTCAGGGAAACAAACAGTGGGCCAACCAGCCGCCGGCACGCTTCCAGGACGAGCAAAATGGTCACCACGCCGAGGGCCAGTTCGTAGTTGTCGACGATCAGATCATGATGGGCCTCTATCTTGCCGATGAACGCAGCCAGATACCCCGGGCTGGTCAAAGCCAGTATCGCCAGGCCGATATCGTACCAGGGCAGGCGCCCTGACCGGTCGCCCTTCTTTAAGGGGATAACCAGAAACACCAGGAAAAGGCTGAGGGAAAGGAAGATAGCCAGGTGCACCCTGGTCTCGATGAAAACACCCGCCAGGCTGAACAGGTCCAGGATGTAGGAGACGGTGTAAAGTGCGAGGACTATGGCCGTGGCGCCGGGGAGGCGGCCGGGCCAGCCGGTTAGCCTTCTTTGCAATGAGGACTCGGGGTCATCAACCTGCATCACCGCGCTATGATCTTAGGCC
>CAZFEA010000504.1:0-1852 GCA_964518085.1 uncultured Dehalococcoidia bacterium | reverse complement strand
ATCGGAAATGCAAGGGCGAGCCAGCGGCTCGCGGCTACGGGTTGGACAAGGAGCAGTATGGCTTTCAGGGATATCAGGGAATTTTGCGGCGCTATCGAGAAGACCGGCGACCTGGTGCGCGTCAAAAAAGAGGTCGACTGGGAGCTTGAGGCTGCAGCCATAACCCGTCATTCCAATGAAAACCTGGGCCCGGCGGTGCTGTTCGACAAGCTCAAGGACTATCCGCCGGGTTACCGCATCGCCGGCGGCATCCAGGGCACCTACCGCCGGGTGGCCATATCCATGGGAATGCCGCCGGAGACGCCGGTGCCGGACATTTACCACGAATACGAGGCCCGGGACGAGAAACCCATCAAGCCGGTGATCGTGAACAAGGGTCCGTGCAAAGAGAATGTGATGCTGGGTAAAGACGTGGACCTGTTTGAGTTTCCCGCTCCCATGGTCCACGACGGCGACTGCGGACGCTACATCGCCACCTGGGACGTGATCATCAATCGCGACCCCGACAGGGGCTGGAACAACTGGGGCATGTACCGATTCATGATACACAACGAGAACTCGTTGACCGGAGACCCCACCTTCGGCAGTCACCTGGGCCTGATCTTCAGGGAAAAATTCCTGCCAGAGAAGAAAAAGATGCCGGTGGCCATTGTCATCGGCGCCGACCCCATGTGCGCCATGGTCGCTTCGGCGGGATACGGCATCGGCGTTGACGAGGCGGACTACGCCGGGGCGCTGCGCCAGGAGCCGGTGGAACTGATCAAGGCGGAGACGAGCGACCTGCTGGTCCCGGCCCACGCCGAGATCGTAATCGAAGGAGACATTTTGCCGGACTCGCTGGCGCCGGAAGGCCCCTTCGGCGAGTATCCCGGCTACCGCACCGGCCGGGCGAGGACGGGGGTGGTGTGCAAGGTAAATGCGATCACCTATCGCAAAGACCCGATAATAACCATGATAAGCCTCGGGGTGCCGGTGGACGATAGCTCGGTGGCGGCGGCCATAACCACGGCGCTGGCGCTGAAACGGCGACTGAAAAGGCACGGCGTCCCGGTTACCGATGTCTTTGTGCCCCCGGAGGGTGTCACCCACCTGGTAGTGGTCGGGGTCAAGTCCGGCGGCAGGCGGGTGGCCGAGGAAATCTCCAACGTCATTACCGCCCGGCGGGCCATGATAAACAAGATCGTGGTAGTAGACCAGGACGTGGACGTCTTCAATATGCTGCAGGTCACCCATGCCCTGGCGGTGAAGTGCCACCCGCTGCGGGGCATACACCTGGACGAGGTAAGCGCGGGCAAGGCCAATCCGCTTACACCATGTTACAGCCTGGAAGAGCGCCAGCACCAGACCGGCGGCTTCGCCGTGTTCGACGCTACCTGGCCGCCGGAATGGCAGAAGGAAACGCTGCCAATCAAGTCTTCGTTCGCTGATATTTATCCTGCGGAAATCAAGGACAAGGTGCTGAGCAATTGGAAAGAGTATGGTTTCATGAAATGAGAAAACAGTACATGGCCTGGCTGGAAGACCCTGATGCCATTCAGGTAAGCCAGGAGATGACGCTTACCATCAGGGACCTGACGCCGGGAAAACACAAATACCGGGCCACCAACGTGAGGGGCATCGTATCCAGGGCCGAGAACCCCGGAGAGGATATCCTGTGGGTAAGGTATGACAACGGCCGGCTCATCCCCCAGCCATGGTCCATAAAGATAGTTGAGGAGCTACCCGAATTTTTCCCCGGGCGTCCCTATTCCGGCGTGGTGGACTGAAGCGTGTATTACATTGCCATAGACATCGGCGGCACCTTCACCGATTCGGTGGCGGTCGATGCCACGGGGAAGATCGCCAGCGCCGC
>CAZFEA010000503.1:0-1852 GCA_964518085.1 uncultured Dehalococcoidia bacterium | reverse complement strand
TTGAACAAGGATTGTACCACAAAAAACCACTAAATGAACAGTATTGGGGCTAACCAGAGAGACCCGCCTGACGGGGGTCTCTCTGGTTAGCCCCTACGGTATTCTATGCGTTTATCCCTGCCACTGCCGGTATCCAGACTTCTTTAAGGAGATCGTTGGGATCGCCGTACTTCTCGGCCACGCTGCGTACCCTGGGATGGTCCAGCGCCGTCAGGCGCCCGTTCTCGATCACGGTGCCCCTTTCGGTAGTGAGGGTGTTGAAAAAGGTATCCATGTGGCGGATTATCTTGTAGGTTGGCGACACCTTTGCTTCCCCTACCGAGCTGTGCATGACTCCGGAGCGGCGGTGGCCGAAGGTCCAAGCGAATACCCGGGCTGAGGCCTCCAGCTCGTTGAAGAAGGGCGACTGCCGGGCGCGAGGATTGGTGCAGATGCCGATGGTGGTGATCCAATTTACTCCCGGCCCCGGGCATTTAGACTTGTACAGGTCTTTGTAACGGGCAAAGCTTTCCCTGAGCCGGTCCCCGTAGGCGCCACCGCCTTCGACTTTTACCACCTTGCCCTTCTCAACGGTCATGGTTGTTCGTGGCACCGGGCCGCCGAAGGTCACGCTGCTGATGGCCCAAACGCCATTCATGTCGATCACCGGGGCGGGCAGCATCAGATGCCCGTGCTGGTAGGGAAGGCCGGAGCGAGCGATATTCTTCTTGGTGGACTCCCCCCATTCTTCGCGGGTCGGATGTATGATCAGTTCCGTCCCCTCGAGATCGGTCCACTTGATGTCTTTGCAATCGGTAAGCTGGTCCCAGGCGACCTCGTCGATGGTGTTACGTAGCTCGACGGGGAATCTCTCGTAGTCTGAAAGCATAAGGTCGGCGGTTATTTCCCAGTTATCGACATCCGGCTTGTTGGGCAACTCCGGTAGGGGGCAATGGGCGGCCTTGATAAAAGCGGTAAGCAGGACGATGTCATAGTTGTTGGCCGCGGTCCAGACCCATTCCGGATACCAGTTGTTCGAGAACATGTTGTCCACCAATTCGCCGGCGTCCTTGAGGCCACGGAAGCCCTCCAGGGTGATCACATCCACCTGGGCCCCCCTTTCCATCGATGCCTGCGCCAGGGCCTGGATGACCATCTGGTCCGAAGTGGTGTCATTTACGAACAGGACCTTTTGACCCTTCTTGATCTCCATCCCTTCGTACATATTGGCCACCTTCCGGCTCATCATCTCCCTGGCAGTCGGCATTAGCTGGGCGACACTGGTGACACGGTCAACTTTGGGCATCCTCGGCGCTGGGGCTCCCTTAACCATTCGCTTTACCTCCTTCTGGTCAATCTTCGGTTCGGGGACGTGTTATGTTTTGCCCTCTGCTTTGAGTTTGGCGGCGATGTCCGCCATCAGTGTTTTCTTATCGATCTTTTGTCCTTCAGCCACCATCGGCATTTTGTCTATGATTTCAAGCCTCTCCGGCAGCTTGAACCCGGCAATCCCCCTTTCCTTGAGATGGCTGATCATATCGTCGAAGGCAAGTTTCTGACCGTTCTTGGGCGACACATAGGCGCAGGCCTTTTCACCCAGGACCGGGTCAGGCATGCCCACTACGGCCACACTGGCCACGCGGGGATGGGTAACCAGGATGTTCTCTATTTCAATAGGATAGATATTTTGCCCGCCGCGGATGATCATGTCTTTCTTGCGGCCGACAATCGTCAGATATCCCTCCTCGTCCAGTTTGGCCAGGTCGCCCATCTTGAACCAGCCATCCTTGCTCCAGGCCTTCCACGTAGCCTCGGGGTCTTTGAAATAGCCCGATACCCCGGCCGGTCCGCGGAGGTTGACCTCGCCGATGCC
>CAZFEA010000502.1:0-1867 GCA_964518085.1 uncultured Dehalococcoidia bacterium | reverse complement strand
CCATCGGAGATGGGCTGGAGCCCGATAACCCGCTGGTCTATGCCACCGGACCGCTCACCGGGACACTGGCCCCGAGCTCGGGGCGCATGGAAATAATCACCAGGTCGCCTTTGACCGGCATTTTCGGCGATACCAATGTCGGCGGCCACCTGGCGCCGGAATTGAAACGGGCGGGCTACGACATGCTGGTCATCCGCGGCCGGGCGCCCCATCCGGTGTATTTGTGGATTGACGACAATAACGTCGAGATCAGGGATGCCCGCCACCTGTGGGGGAAAACCGTATCCCAGACCGACGCGCTTATCAAAAAGGAAACCGCCGCCGCGGACATCCACGTCTCCTGCATCGGACCCGCGGGGGAGAACAAGGTCCGCTTCGCCATACTGATGAACAACCTCTCCCGCGCCCCCGGATGGACCGGCTGCGGGGCCGTGGCCGGTTCGAAGAATCTGAAAGCGGTGGCTGTTCGCGGCACTGGTGGCGTGCGAATATCCAGACCGTCGGATTTCGAAGACGCCGCCCGCGCCGCGCACCAACAGGTCCTCAAACTGGCCCAGTTGCCCACCATGCGCGCCACCGGGACCATGTTCCTGGTAAACGCCATGTACCTGCGCGGCATCGGCCAACTGCACAACTACAGCGTCAGCCAGTGCGGCCCGGAGCACTTCGAAAAGATCCGCGCCGAACGGTGGACACAAGGCTTTTGCGTCAACGAAGTCGGCTGCCACGGCTGTCCGCTGCAGTGCTCGCACTATTACCGGGTAAAAGAGGGTCCCTATGCCGGCCTCTTCGGCGAGGGCTATGACTTCGGTTCCATGTACGGCTTTGTCTACTCCTATGGCTCTTCCAATCTGGCCTTTGCCATGGCCGCCGTCACCTACTGCAACGATAACGGGCTGGACGCCACAGAACCCGCGTATTTGATGGCCTGGGCGACCGACTGTTTCAAGAGGGGTATCTTATCCAGGAAAGATACCGGGGGATTGGAACTCGACTGGGGCAAAGAAGACACCGCACTGGAGCTTCTCCGGAGAATTACCTATCGCGAAGGTTTTGGAGACCTCCTGGCCGAAGGCATCGCCCGGGCCGCGGCCACCGTGGGAGGCGAAGCCCGATACCTGGCCCAGACCATCAATGGGAGGGTGGTCGAGGAAAGCTCGGTGAGGTCGAACTATGGCCATGCCCTGGCGGTGGCCACTTCGACCCGCGGCGACGACCATTTGAAGGGATACCCCATTTTCGAAAGCATGGGCCTGCCCCCGGGGATATCGAAGAAGTTCTGGGGAAACGCCTCGGCGGGCGATAGGGCCGACCACCGGGGCAAGGCGCCTATGGTTACCTACTACCGGCACATCTGCACCCTGATGGACTGCCTGGGTACCTGCAAGTTCCCCAGCCGCTGGATGCAACCCCTGGACGGCCTGGCCGAAGGCGACTATGCCCGCATGGTGTCGGCGGCTACCGGAATGGATTTCAGCGCCCGGGACCTGCTGCAAATTGCGCAAAGGGTTTATACCCTGGAACAGTGCTACAACGTCCGGCTGGGGAAGAGGCGCCGGGACGATGTCCTGCCGGAGATGTATTTCAAGGAGCCAATGAACGCCGGACCGCTTAAAGGCTACAAACACGACCGGGAGAAGTTCGAACAGATGCTGACCGAGTATTACCAGCACTGGGGATGGGATACGGCAACCGGGATCCCAACAAAAGAGACCCTGGAAAAGTTGGGGCTTTGTAATGTGGCTGATGAGTTGCCCGGGACTGTTGAACGGGACCACGAATGAATCGTCCATGCTCGCGAGCGAGCGCCATCGGGTATGAAAATGGCCTATCATCGTTAGGAGACCCAGTTTACCTCCCCCTTTTG
>CAZFEA010000501.1:0-1890 GCA_964518085.1 uncultured Dehalococcoidia bacterium | reverse complement strand
GGCTACGGGATTTCCCGGGCGCGCTGGGGAAGCTTCTTTCCCGCGACAACGTGTACCTCTACGATGCCCATTATCCGTCAAAGCCGGCCTCGGCTTTCGATTTGCCTCCCATTCCCGTCCAACTGCTCTACCGGGTGCATAGCCGGACCATGGTGGAGCGGATAACCGGCACGGGGGATTTCACCGGCGCCCTGTTTTCCGTTTCAGGGACGGTAGCCGCGGCGACGGCCATGGCCAAAAAAGAGATCGACAACGCCTTTGTTTTTACCGGTTTCGGCGACCACCATGCAGGGAGCGATTTTTTCGGCGGTGGCTGCTATTTCAACGGCGCCGCGGTGGCCATCCGCGAGGTGCAGCAACGCTTCCACATCGGCAAGTTCGCCATTGTCGATACCGATGTCCACCACGGCGACGGCACATGGGAGATCTTCCAGCAAGACGGCGACATCCTTTATGTTTGTTTTTGCGCAGGACCGGCGGCGGAGAAGAACGCCAAAATCAACGTTCATGTTCCTCCAGCCATCGACGATGCCAGCTACCTGGAACTGATTAAGAAGCTGCTGCCCCGCCTGGCGCAATTCGGGCCTGAAATGGTGTTCTGGAACTGGGGCTATGATGGCACCCGGGGGGAATACGGAGACCTTGGTCTTAGTCCGGATGTTCACGTGGCAGCGGCCCGGTTATTGAAAATGGCCTCGATGGAAACCTGCTCCGGGCGGCTTATCGTGGTCCTTTGCGGGGGCAGCCGCCGCGACCTGGCAACACGGATCATACCCGGGATCATTGATGTCCTGGCATCGGAAAACGAGATTTAAGATCTAAGATTCAAGACTTAAGAAGTTGAGCGCTGGAAAGCCAAAAAGGAAACACAGATTTTCCCATTCTGGCTTTTTTTCTCCTAACCTCTGATTTTTGGCTCTTGAATCTGGAACGTCCGGCCGATGTGCACCCGGAGCCGGCGTGGCTCAAGGGAACAGCGATCGGTATATCTGCGCAAGAAAGCATCGGCGGCCTTCAACCCACAGGCAAAATCGCCCATTCGCAGTTTGGACATGACCATGAGCTGCCCGACGGCATAGCCGGCATCGCAGGCGGCTTCGCGATCATCCGTAAGGCTACCTATTCCAAACTATAGCGGCAAGCCGTGCAGAACCCATTTCCAACCGCAGTGGACGCAGAGGATCACACAGGCGGCTACAATTACAGACGCCAGGATGGTACAATAGTGCCGCTTCTCGATGCCCTGTTCATCGCCCAATATCTTGCCGGCCTGAGAGGACTGGGCGAAGGTGACGGAGGGGTTTCAGCGGTAAATGCCGCCACGCCGCGAAACGATTCCCCTGCGAACGGCTCAGAAATCACCATAACCGACGCTTTGTACATCGCGCAAATGCTGGCCGGCCTCAGGGATGCCGGCTATGAATTAATACAAACGCAATAAATTGTCACGGATCGATCCCGTAGAGGCGAACCTGTGTCTTGCCAGCGAGTAAACCTCACCCCTTCGGCTTCGCTCAGGGCAAGCTCTAACCCTCTCCCTTGATGGGAGAGGGTACCGGCGGCTACCAAGAAAGGAGGTCCACATGAAAATCGACATCTATACCCACATTCTGACCCCAAAGTACATGGAAGCGCTGAAAAAGTACGGGAATGACGTCAAACGCACCGTCAAGGTAGCGTCTCTGTGGGACCTCGACGAGCGTTTCCGCATCATGGACCGGTTTGGCGACCTGCGCCAGGTGATAACCCCGGGCGGCTCGCCTGAAGCCAGGACGACACCGGCCGAGGACGCGGAACTGGCCCGGATAGCCAATGACGAGGTGGCCGAAATAGTAGCCAGGTACCCCGACAGGTTTGTCGGAGCGGCCGCTACGCTGCCCTTAAAAGACA
>CAZFEA010000500.1:0-1898 GCA_964518085.1 uncultured Dehalococcoidia bacterium | reverse complement strand
TTGCCTCCTGCCACGCCTGTTCCGCCATCTCCTCCCCTGCCGCCATATCCGCCTTTAGTGCCGCAGCCCTTGGTATGTGATGGTTGTGGGCGTCAACGACGAGGTACTTCGCTGCCATCGTTTCTCCTCTTTCACCGGACAATCTGCCGCCATTCGGCCGTAATCCCGTCCCCTTTCTTCGTGCTGACGATCGTTTTGTTTGCCAGAGTCGGGTTGGTAAACGGGTAATCCGCCCGGACAAAGTTGCCCCTCGTCTCCTTCCTTTCGAGAGCGGCAGTGAAAATCGTGGCTCCCATGTCAAGCAGGTTTAAGACTTCGAGGCAATGAACGAGCTCATGCGGGTTTCTCGCCATCATAGACTCGCCAGCCTTTTTCTTTACTCTTTCCAGATACGTCAGACCCGCGACTAGCACAGGCCCGGACCGGACCAAGCCGGCATAATCGTTCATGATTTGTTCAACGGCAGCATTCGCCTCTTGCCAGGCGATTCCAGACTCCCGACTTCTCAATCTGCTCGCCAGCGCCTTCTTTTCGTCAATGATCCCCCTGAGGCCGGGGCTGTCAGGCCCGGAATCCTTCACTTCCCTTGAATATCTTGCCGCGTTATCTCCCGCTATCCAGCCGAACACTGCTGCACCCTGGACTCCGTGGGCGACCCCCGAGCATTCGTCGCCTGCGGCATATAGCCCCTTGACCGAAGTTTCGCCCTTCTCGTTGGAGGAGATGCCTCCTCTGGTGGACAGTTCGTAGGTCATGAACTCGATGGCGTTTCTTTGAAAGTCGATGTTTTCTTCCCTCATGTTCGTCAGCAGCGCCTGGTTTCCTTCATGTTTCAGGAAGTAAGTCATGTATTCCAGATCGCCGCCGGAAATGCCCCGGCAGTCCATGTACACTGGTCCTTTACCGGACTTGCAATAGTCTTCGAACACCGAAGTGTAGGCATTGGCCATCGGGTCGCCATAGGCCTTGTCCGGTGCGCCGACAAACGGACCCACGGGTTCGTCTCGTGGGTCTCGAACCACGCCCACCCATGAGCCCTTGCCGCAGCGGGCAAAGTATTTTGGTCCCGCCCATCGCTGTAGCAGGTCCGCGTTCACGAGCTCTGCCCCCGCCCGGAGGGCCATGGACCGCCCGTCACCGGTCGTAGCCGGCGAAAAGGACCGGTTAAACATCCAGCCGGGGGTGGGGCTGGGGTACAGTCTGACGCACTTCCCAGTCCCCAGTATGACAGTGGGAGTCTGGAATATGATCAGCTTATCCTCTCTGGTATCGGCGCCAACCGCTCCAGTCACGCCACTTTCATCCCGCAACAGGTCAAAAACCATGACCCGATTGATGATTTCGACTCCACGCTTGCGGGCTTCCCGGGTCAGAATGGGCTTCTGCTGCTGGCCGGAGTATTTCAAAAAGGTAAATGTTTTCCCCGGAAAGGTCTGGCCGGCAAAGTGCCATTTGCCATCGTATTTCATGGGAATTCCCCAGCTATCCCACATCCTGACTATATCGAAGGACTTCTCCAGCCAGGCGCGGACCATGCCAGCCGGTTTGTTTCCGGCCACCCCGCTCCGGACCTCGTTGACCAGGGACTCTATCTCGGGGCCGTGATACTCGGGGATATAACACTGGAAGTGGTCGTTCCCCATACCTCCGGCGCCACTGCGCAGCGTATTTGCCTTTTCGGCGACGATGACCCTGGCCCCCAGTTCGCTGGCGCGTATCGCCGCCATCAGGCCGGCGATTCCACCACCGATGCAAAGAACGTCGGCTTGGATTACTTCTTCTTTCAACCTCCCACCTGCATCACGCCCTGGATATCTTGACCCTCACGCAGGCATCGACCCCTGATGATACCGGGTCTTTGTGCTCCTCATCGAAGGGTATCAGGCAGTTGAAGTTGT
>CAZFEA010000499.1:0-1924 GCA_964518085.1 uncultured Dehalococcoidia bacterium | reverse complement strand
GGAGTGGGCGCGGGCATCCGTAGCCGTGGCGCAGGCGACAGCTACCAAGAAAAAGAAGTAGAGGCTTGTGCGACCGTCGCCCGTCGCCCCCAGAGGTTAAAGTTTCCTTATTTGCTGACCCATTCTTCTCTGGTGATTTTGGCCTGCCGCAATATTCGATTGAGTAAAGGAACTCCAATGTCCGTGCGATGAGGGTTCGGGATAGTGAGGACAAGGTCATCTTTGGTCATATACGGGTGTTTCCCACCCTGCAAAGGTCCTTCAAATCCCAGCTTCCGTAGGCGCTTAACCAATTCGCCCCAAGCAACAGGGGAAAGATCAGGCACGCACTTCCAGCCGTTTGAGTTCTCTTATCCTATGCTTGCCAATGGGAGGGATGGGTAGCCCTTTCTTGAGCTTGACCAGTAGCCAGCCATCAATTACTTCCGCCAGGTTGCGGCGACATTCCTCAAGGGTTTTGCCGGTGGCCCATACCCCCTCCAGACCAGGAACCTCCCCATAGTACGGCTCTTCATCCTCAATTATTTCATATTTTGCCTTCTCGAGGGCCGCTTCAATATACTCTTTAATCATTCGAGATTACATGCTTTCCTATCTGACAGATGCTGGGTATATGTCTATTATAGCGTCACTTATCCGTGGCTGACAATACGTGGTGGTCAGATCTGGCCCAGCCCGTAGCCGCGAGCCGGTGGCTCGCCCTTGCATTCCCGATGATGCGATAGCATGTACAAAAAATTCGTGTGGGCCCGTCAGCTCCATTTTGGTCAATTTGAGGGCGGGCCATCGGCCCGCGGGTACGGGTATCCGGGGGACCGTGGGTGCGTCAGATGCCGAGTTGTTTTCCCCACTTGCCCTTGACCCGTTCGGCGAGCTCGGGGCTTACGGAAATGGACTGCGGGAACTCGTTGTACCAGGCGAAGGGCTTGACCGCCTCGATGATGGCCCGGGAGTTGATGAAGCCGTCAACCGGAGGCTTGCGCAGGCTGGTATCCAGGGGGCTGCTCCAGGCGCGGGTGATAAGATTGATGTTCTTTTCGGGGTCGGAACGGGTGCAGATGGCCCACAGGACATCCTGCAAATTGGTGGGGTCTATGTCGTCATCGACCACCACGCAGTATTTGCCCAGGGGCGCCAGGCGGGTATGGACCGCCACCGTGGCCGCCTGCTTGGCGTGGCCGGCATATCTCTGCTTCAGGGAGATGATGATGAACTGCTGCTGGCCGATCTCATTCATCCAGACCTCTTTCACATCGCGGATGTCGGACTTGACCAGCCAGTTGAACAGCATGGCGCTGCGCAGGGCGCCGATCATGTAGGCGCAATCGCTGGGGGGCTTGTTCGGTGGGGCGCCAAGGATGATCGGGTTCTTGCGGTAGTAAACATTCTGGATATTGACAACCGGCTCCGGCCGGTCCTTGCTGCCATAGTAGCCCAGGAACTCGCCGAAGGGACCCTCGGACTTCCGTTTGTCCGGCGGCGAGAACCCGGTGATGACGATATCGGCATCGGCGGGAATGGGGAGGCCGGTGGCGTCATCGATGATCACCCGTACCCGCCGGTTGCTCAGGGCGCCGGCGAAATGGTATTCGGAAGTCCCTTCATGGGGAATCTCCACTCCCCCTACCGCCAGGAAGATCGGGTGCTGGCCGATGGTTACCGCCACCGGCACCGGCTGGCCGCGGGAATGGTACTTGTCGTAGTGGAGCCGGCCGTGTTTGCCTACGGATACATAGAGAGCGGTGGTATTCCGGTCGTGCAGCATTACCCGGTAGGTGCCCAGGTTTATCTCGCCGGTATCCGGGTCCCTGGTTATCAGGGCGCAGCCGGTGCCGATGTAGCGTCCTCCATCGAGTTCCGACCACTTTGGCGTGGGGAACCGGAGCAGGTCCACCTGGTCGCCTTTTTGAACGTTTTCCGTGAC
>CAZFEA010000498.1:0-1924 GCA_964518085.1 uncultured Dehalococcoidia bacterium | reverse complement strand
GGATGAACATGTCGGCAATATCTTCGGAGGCCACGTCCACCCGTGTGCTTGGAGAACCGACGGTCTTGACCATCAGGGTTTGCCCTTCCTGGCTCAGGAACCAGTTGATGAAGACTGCCGCCGCGTTGGGGTGTGGGGGTCTTACCGGCATGGCTACCCCGCCGCTGGTGCCGGAAACATGCTTTGTTTCTTTGAGATCGGCAGCGGCGATGGGGGCGCCCACCTTGAGAAACTCGTTTATGGCAACCGTCTGGGGCCAGAGCGCCACCGGGGTTTTCCCGCGGGACACCCACTCCACGGGCAGGCGCTGGTCCCTGGTTACCACGGCCTCTTGCTGCCGGACCAGTGAACCCAGGAACTCCCTGGTCTTGTCGACGCCCCAGGTCCTGCTCAGCATCGCTATGCCGGACTGGGCCGAGCCGGCGATGCCAGGATCGAACATCACGATCTTGCCTTTCCACTCCGGCTTGAGGAGGTCGAGGTAGGATGTTATGTCCGATGGCTTGACCATCTCCGAGTTATAGATTACCGGAGGCACAACCATGAAAATATAGGACACGATCTTGCCGTCTTTGTCGAAGAAGGGCATTTTGCCCTGCCGCCATTTGCCGGCGTCCCTGACTTCCGGCAGGAGCATGGTGGATTCCAGGGGAGATAAGAAAGCATGGTCCACGGAGGCCCATATGGTGCTCGGCCCCAGGGCCAGGATATCGGCCTGGGTTATGCCGGCCCGGTACTCGGAGTTGAGCCGGGCGGTCAACTGGGCCGATGTGCCTGTGATCAGGCTCATTTTGATGCCGAACTTCTCGTTGAAAGCCCTTGGTATGGCCACGCCGGCCTGTGTCGGCCCGTTGAAGTAAACCAGTATCTCCCCTTCCTGTTTTGCTGTAGACAGGTTCTTCTCCCATTTGACTTCCCATTCCGCCTTACCCGGGCCGGCCGCGGGCTTCTGGCCGCCGGTCGCCGGCGACGGAGGCGGCGTGCCGGTGGCCGAGCAGCCGGCAATAATAGCCGCTATAGCCAGGGAAATAACGTTCAGTACGATCAGCCGTTTCACTCTACCCTCCTTGGAGCGGTCCTACCGGAGGCCCAGGATCTTGCGAATATTTCCGTTGAGTATCATCTTCAGGTCCTCTTTTTTGAGGCCGGTGTACCTGGGCGCGTATTTGACCAGCTTGTCCAGCTCCAGACCGAAAGGACTGTGGGGATGGTCCGAGCCGAACACCAGCCGGGTTGGCCCTATGGCGCGGATGGCCGGGCCAAGGTGGTGCTCCAGCCATGAACAGACCGACGTTTCCAGGACAAGGTTTTCCGCTTTTTTGGCCACGATCACCGCGTCGTCAACCCCCTCGTCCAGGCCCATGTGGCCCATGATTATGATAACGTCCGGGTAAAGGTCGGCCAGGTATCCGAGCATGGCCGGGGTGGAGTGCGGCCCGCCGCAGTGGATCAGGACCGGGATGCGGTACTCCCTGGCCTTGTCCATTATGGGAAACATCAATGTTTCGCTTATCGTCGGGAACCATTCGATCTCCGGCTCCAGCTTGATGCCCCGCAGTCCCAGGTCCTTGATGCAGTGGTCTATCATCTTCGCCGTTGCCTCCGGGCCGAAGCGCGGGTTCAGCCGGCAGAAGCCGATCAGCCGGTGGGGATATTTCTGCACGGCTTCAGCCACGCCGGCATTCCCCACCGAATAGTCCGTAGCCGGTTGCGCCGCGGGAAAGGTGATAGCCCTGTCTATCCCCACCTCATCCATGTCCCTGATCATCATGTCGGCGGTGAAATCCCTGGCAGAGACGAACTCCTGCGTGCTGTGGGTGTCCCCGCGGGAATCGAACCGCAGAGGGCGGTTGTTCATGTGGGTATGGGCATCGATAACCTCCACCATCTCTCCCTCAATATTGATAGCCATGGTCCCTCCTTT
>CAZFEA010000497.1:0-1925 GCA_964518085.1 uncultured Dehalococcoidia bacterium | reverse complement strand
TCTCGGACGGGGAGAACCTCTCTGCGACTCTGACTGCATCGAACATTTCCGCTACTTTACCGCAAACGAAGGCGGCGGTCAACGGGGGTTTTGGGAATTTCCGGGGATTTTCTTGGGTCCGTTTGACGAATTGACAAATTGCAAAACAGCGGTCTACAATGCTCGCGCACAACGGTCCCGGGCCGTGCGAATGATGGAGACCATATGACGCAGGCGACAAACGTATCCAATGCCTGAGCTTGCTTGCAGGCGACGATACAATATGAGTTGGTACCGGGGACTGGCAAGGGAGAATTGAAAGAGATCAGGCTGCACGGAAGGGGCGGACAGGGGGTGGCCATAGCCGCCGAAATACTGGCGGGGGCTTTTATTATCGAGGGCAAGCATGCCGCCGCCTTCCCCATGTTCGGCGCCGAACGGCGGGGCGCCCCGGTCATGGCCTTTGTCCGTTTTGACGACAGACCGGTCCTGGAAAAGACCCAGGTCTATGCTCCCGATTGTCTGATAGTGACCGATCCGGTGATGTGGACGAAGCCAGCCATTTACGCCGGGCTCAAGCCGGGCGGCATACTGGTGGCAAACGCCGCCCTCGGGGTCAGGGACGACCCCGAGTACCGCGAAGGAGCAGGCCCGCGCGGGGGCAAACGCTTCGAGTACCGCGGCGTGGGCCCGAATGTAAGCCTGGTTGGTTCGGTAGATGCCACCCGTATTGCCCTGAAAGAGGTGGGCATCCCGGTGACCAATACCTGCTTGCTGGGCGCTTTTGCCCGGGCCACCGGCTGGCTGAAGATGGATTCCCTATTGCAGCGCATGAGGGACTATTTCCAGGGCGAGGGACTGGAAAAGAATATGAAGGCCATCGCCCGGGGATATGAAGAAGTCGAAACAATCCGACAGGCTGGAAAGCCTGTCGTACCGACTCCGCCGCGGGATTGCGTCGCCATCCCCCCGACAAGCCGGGGGGATTCCTTGTAATGATGGTAGGAGCCACCGTGGTACGCTATCAAAGTAAATTCGAGACTTCCTGGGCAGCCGCCGAGGACCTCCTGGACCTGAAGACCGGAGAGTGGCGCTACCAGAGACCTGTTCCCCGGCCCGACAAGTGCTGCCAGTGCGGCTGGTGCTCACTGTACTGTCCCACCGGCTGCATTCAGGAGGGAGAGACTCATTTCTTCGCCAACCTCGATTATTGTAAAGGCTGCGGCATCTGCGCCCGCACCTGCACGGCAAACGCTATCAGGATGGTCGAGGAGTAAGTCAGTTGGAAACCAGGGTGGGGTCAAAGTCTCAGTGGAAGGTCCTGGATGGCAACAAGGCGGCCGCCTACGGTGTGTGGCTGTGCCGCCCCGACGTGATCGCGGCCTATCCCATCACCCCGCAAACGCCGCTGCTGGAGCAGCTTTACCGTTTTCATGCCGATGGGCTACTGGACTCGGAGCTCATCGAGGTCGAGGGCGAGACGTCTTCAATGAGTGCCCTGATCGGGGCTTCGGCCGCCGGCGCCAGGACATTCACCTCCACCTCGTCCAATGGGCTGGCCTTCATGTTCGATTCCTATTTTTATGCCGCCGGCATGCGCCTGCCCATTGTCATGGTGATCTCTACCCGGGAGATGAGCACACCGCACACCGTTTCCGGGAGCCAGCAAGACATTGTGACGGTGAAAGACGCCGGCTGGGTACAGATACATACGGAGAATTGCCAGGAAATACTGGACTCGGTCATCATGGCCTACCGGCTGGCCGAAGATCCCGATATTTTGCTGCCGGTCAACGTATGCTATGACGGTTTTTACCTTTCCCACCTTACCGAGAAAGTGGAAATACCGTCACACGAGGAAGTGGCGGCCTTCCTTGAGCCGGTTGCCCGTGTCCCCAGGCTCAAGGTAGATACGCAAAAACCGATGGGCTTCGGCCCCTATACCG
>CAZFEA010000496.1:1394-1941 GCA_964518085.1 uncultured Dehalococcoidia bacterium | reverse complement strand
GTAGCCGCGGGCCGATGGCCCGCCCTCAAATCGACCAAAATGGAACCAATTGCCTTAAGCATATGTTTTGTACCAACCCGTTCGAATCCCCACGGATTATTCGATCACCGACAATGCAAGGGCGGGCCATCGGCCCGCGGCTACGGGGTGTCAACACCTCCGACATCCAGCCTCACCCTCACCCTGACCCTCTCCCATCGAGGGAGAGGGAAATCTGAGGTCCCACCTCCCACCTCTCACTTCTCACTTCTGATCCAACCTCAGTTCCTTTCGCAGCACCTTGCCAAGCATGTTCCTTGGCAGGGAATCAACGAATTCTATCTGCGAAGGGACTTTGTATTCCGCCAGGTCCCGGCGGCACAAAGCGAGCAGCTCCGCGGCGGTGGCGCTGGCGCCCGGACGCAGGACGACGTAAGCCACCACACGTTGACCCTGCAGCGGGTCAGGCGCCCCAATCACAGCCGCTTCCAGCACCCTGTCGTGCCCCAACAACACCTCTTCCACCTCGGAGGGGTAGACCTTGTAAGCAGTGGGATGGGTTGACAGG
>CAZFEA010000496.1:0-1384 GCA_964518085.1 uncultured Dehalococcoidia bacterium | reverse complement strand
AAAGCTTTTTCGACCGCGTCGATCGTCCAGACTTCGTCCATCCTGGCAATGTCCCCGGTGTAAAGCCATCCATCTGTCAACACCTTAGCCGTCTCCCCCGGGTTCTGCCAGTAGGCGGTCATCACCTGCGGTCCCCGGATGACCATCTCGCCATCCTGGCCCGGGCCTATCGGTCCGCCGCCGTCGAGATCGACGGTCCGGCAGAGGGTATCAGGCAGCGGCAGGCCGATGCCCTTTCTTTTTCCGTAAACCGGGTTGCAGGTCACTACCGGCGATGCCTCGGTCAGGCCATAGCCTTCGACCAGCCTGCTCCCGGTAAGCCGCTCGAACTCGTCCCTGAATTCAACCGGCAGGGCGTCCGCGCCGCTGATGCAAAAACGGAGCGATGATAGGTCGTAACGGCGCAGCCCGGGGTGGCGGGCGATGGCGCGATATATCGCCGGCACGCCAATGAGTAGTGTAGGCCTGTGCCGGGCGGCCGCCTCAAGCAGGCCCTGGGGATCAAACTGCGGAAACAATATTATTGTTCCTCCAACAAATATCGGCCAGTTCATTGAAGTGGTCATGGAAAAGGCATGGGCAACGGGCAATACGCTCAGGAAAATCTCACCGCCGGGCCTGACATCGGGAAGCCAGTGAGAAAGCTGCACCATGTTGGCAACCAGGTTATCGTGGGTGAGACAAACCCCTTTCGGTACCCCGGTAGTACCCCCGGTGTATAGCAGGACGGCCAGGTCATCGTGTCTGATCCCCGGCTCTCTTAAACCATCCGGCCGTCCCGCCGCCAGCAGGTCACGCATGCGCAGAACGCCGCTTCCATCCGGATGGGCGATTTCCTTGCGCCTGACTATGGGGAAAAGGAGGTTGCGGGGAAAGGGCAGGTATTCTTCGAGACCGCCAACAATGATATGCTGCAACCCGGCGTCTTGCCTCACCGCGTCCACCTTGCCAAAAAGGGCTTTCAGATCGAGCGTTATTACCGTCCTGGCGCCGGAATCTTTCAGCAGACGGAGCAGCTCCCTCTCTACCGACAGTGGATTGGCGGGCACAGCCACCGCACCGGCCATCAAAATGCCGTAGTAGGCGATAACAAATTGGGGCGAATTAGGCAGAAACAGGGCAACACGGTCTCCCCGGGAAACACCCAACTGTTGAAGGGATGCGGCGAATTTCCTGGCCAGGGTGAGCAAGGTACGGTAGCTGGTCCTCCTCCCCATGAAGACCAGCGCGTCCCGGTCCGGATATCTGGCCGAACTTTCCACCAGGCAGGCTTGAAGGGTAATGCGGGGATAGTCCAGGCTGGCAGGAACGCCCTTATCGTAAGAGGCTAACCATGGTCTTGCCGCACTGCTTGTCTTCATGGGTTTATTGGGTTATCGGGTCC
>CAZFEA010000495.1:0-1952 GCA_964518085.1 uncultured Dehalococcoidia bacterium | reverse complement strand
CTTCCCCTTTTGCTCGCGACTCACCTCCTGCCATCTAGCATAGCAAACCCTACGAAAGGCATTTTTGACAAACGAGTTGTCCGGGGATTAAGCTTTAGCGTTAATTCTACTCGAACGGGAGGCCCCATGGCATTCCAGGACAACCGTGACTTTGTCGAGACCCTCAAGAAGACAGGCGATGCCGTGGAGGTGCAGCGAGAAGTGGACTGGGATATGGAGGCGGGGGCCATTGCCCGGCTATCGAACGAAGCCTGGGGACCGGCGGTCCTCTTTGGGAAAGTCAAAGACTATCCCGAGGGCTACCGCATTTTCGGTTCGCCCCTGGCAAATTTCCGCCGCGTAAATATTGCCCTGGGCCTGGACCCGGACACCGCTTTTCCCATCCTCCTGGCAGAATATGGCAAGAGGCTGCAAAATCGCATCAAGCCCACAGTGGTCGGGGACGGACCGTGCAAAGAAGTGATCGTAGATGAAAAGGATTTAGACCTGTTTGATTTCCCGGTGCCGATGGTCCACGATGGCGATGGCGGCCGGTATATCGGCACCTGGCATGTCCTGGTGACCAGGGCCCCGGACTCGGAATGGACCAACTGGGGGATGTACCGGGTCATGCTCTATGACCGGAAGCGAATGGTGGGCATGCTCGACCCCGAGCAGCAGGGGCCGGCAATGCTTTACCAGAAATATGCCCCGGCCAAAAAACCCATGCCCTTCGCCCTGGCTATCGGCGCCGACCCTGTTTCGTCGCTGGTTGCCGGCATCTTCTTCGGGCAGGGAGAAGATGAGAACGGGTTCTCGGGCGCCCTGCGCAAGGCCCCGGTGGAGCTGGTCAAATGCCATACCAGCGACCTGTTAGTCCCGGCTCACGCCGAGATAATCGTTGAAGGCGTCATACACCCTGACCAGGCGCTGATGGAGGGGCCTTTCGGCGAGTTCCCTGGCTATTCGGCTTCGCCCCGCCGGACATGGCCGGTTTATGAAGCTAAGGCGGTGACACACCGGCGCGACCCGATCATGACCATGTGCAGCGCCGGGTTTCCGGTGGATGACGTTCACATCGTCGGCTCGGTGGGAAAGACATACAACTACCAGCAAATCCTGAAAAGGGACGGCGTCCCTTTCAACGACCTGTACGTACCTCCGCACGGGGGAGGGGGCCTGATGGTCATAGTGTCCATTGACCCTCCCCATGCCAACGTTGCCAGCCGCATCGGGAAACTGCTGATGGCCAGGAGGATCCCCCACTATGTCGTCGTAGTTGACGGCGATACCTCCGTTTATGACAATGACGAGGTCATCCACGCTATCGCCGTCGGCTGTCACCCGACGCGGGGAATAACCACTTATGACCATGATACCGGCAGTCCCCTGGTGCCATTCTATACCGACGAGGAAAAGAAATGGGGTGTCGGGGCCAAGGCGGTCCTGGACTGTACCTTCCCCCTGGAATGGGGCAAGGGCAAGACCCCCAGAAAGATGAATTTCGTCAAGGGTTACCCGGAACAGGTACGAAACAAAGTGATAAGAAATTGGAGAAGCTATGGTTTCAAATAGAGGCCGGAAGTCAGTAAGAAAGCAATATGAGACCTTTGTAGACGATCCCGAGCGGCTACCCCTGGGCAAAGAGATCGACATCGAAATCAGAAGCCTTGAGCCCGGCAAGCACAAGTACGAGATAAGAACGGTCAGGGCAGTGCTGGCCAGGGATGCGGCGGAACTGAAGGGGGCCGATGACCTGAAGCTGAGGCTGGGACTGGGTGAACCGGTTGAAGGTAGCTGGGGAATAAAGATCGTCAACCACCTCCCTTTGGAAAAAGCTGACTAAAGCGTACAGGGGGGTACGAAGAAGGCGAGAAACCACGAATAAACACGAATAAGTTTAACCGCAGAGGACGCGGCGGTGGTTCTGTCCGCTGTCTTCTATCTTTCTTCTATCCATTCGTGTTCATTCG
>CAZFEA010000494.1:0-1954 GCA_964518085.1 uncultured Dehalococcoidia bacterium | reverse complement strand
ATACCAGCGCTCCAGGAAACTGGCGGCGCACCAGAAGATACTGGAGTCAAGAGCGGCCTTTGCGAAGGCCGGAGTCTCCGCTGGCGAGGTCTACCGGGAATCCAGGAAAGAACTTGAGAGGGCACGGTGAAGATCATAGTCATCGACGCAAGTGTGGCGCTTAAGTGGTACCTCCCCGACGAAGAGGATGGGGATAAGGCCCTGGACATCCTTGATGGCCTGGCCTCGGATAGCTTTGCTCTCCACGCCCCTGCGCTCCGGTCCCTTTTCGCAAAGGGGAGAGTTCTGCCCATGAGATGCTGAAACAATCATCCATGCCAGCTTGCCAGCAGCAACAAAGGATGAAAATGATGTCTCACAGGCAGGGACGCCTTGCCACCCACTGCCATACAGGCGAGGACGCCTGTGCCACCCTGCTACATAGGCAGGGACGCCTGTGCCACCCGCAGCGGGTCGGTTTTCTGCTATCATATGTCCGGCCCTGAATATGGACATTAAGCTGACCTTCCTGGGCGCGGCCCAGAATGTGACCGGCTCGAGGTACCTGGTGGAGGTGAACAACACCAGGGTGCTGGTCGACTGCGGCATGCACCAGGAACGGCACCTGCGCTCCCGCGACTGGGAGCCGTTCCCCATTTCCCCCCGCAACATCGATGCCGTCCTGCTGACCCACGCCCATATCGACCACTGCGGCTATCTGCCGAAGCTGGTGCGCGAGGGATTTCACCGCCGCATCTATTGCACCCGGGCCACGGCCGACATCGCCCGCATCGCCCTGCTGGACGCGGCCCAGATGCAGGTCGAAGATGCGTCCTTCAAGCGAAGGCGGCACGAAAGGGAGCGCCGGAAAGCCCGCTTTCCGGAATTGCCCCTCTATACCCCGGAGGACGTGAAGGCGGTATTCCCTCTTTTTTCCCCGGTCAGGTATAAATCAACGGTTGAAATAGGCAACCACCTGGAGGCCACGCTTTACGAGGCCGGCCATGTGCTGGGCTCGGCCATGGTACTGTTGAAGGTGAGGCAGGGCCACCAGGAGCGGTCGGTCCTGTTTTCCGGCGACCTGGGACGGAAAGACAAGCCGATAGTGCGCGACCCAACCGTGCTTCACCGGGCGGACTATATCGTTATCGAATCCACCTACGGCGACAGGACGCTCGATCCGCCGGCGACGGCCGCCGCGCAACTGGCACGGGTCATCAATGACACGGCAAGAGCCGGCGGCAACGTGGTGATACCGGCCTTTGCCATCGAGCGGTCGCAGGAACTGCTGTATTACTTGAATGACTTCCTGAACAAGGACCTGATACCCCATTTGCTGGTGTTTGTCGACAGCCCGATGGCGGCGGAGGTGACCGGGGTTTTCACCCGTCATCCCGAGCTTTACGATGAAGAAATGAACGGCCTGGTGGAAAATGGGAAATCGCCCTTCGAGTTTCCCGGGCTTCACCTGGTAAAGACCACCGGTGACTCAAAGGCGATCAATCACATCAAGGGCACGGTAATCATCATGGCCGGGTCCGGCATGTGCACCGGGGGAAGGATCAAGCACCACCTGGTGACCAACATCAGCCGGGCGGAAAGCACCATACTGTTCACCGGCTACCAGGCGGTGGGGACGCTGGGGAGGCAAATCGTGGACGGGGCGCCGCGGGTGCGCATCCTGGGGCAGGAATACCCGGTCAAGGCCAGGATCGCCCGGACCAGCGGTTTTTCGGCCCACGCCGATAGCGGGGAGCTGCTGCAGTGGCTGTCGGCCTTCCAGGACCCGCCCCGGCAGTTGATGGTAACCCACGGCGAGGCCGCGGCGGCCGAGCATCTGGCGGCGATGGTCAGGGAGAAGATGGGGTGGCAGGTGACGGCGCCGGCGTACCTTGATTCGATGTCGTTAAGTTAGGCGACAGGCTACCTCCCCCTTTCGCAAAAGGGGGATACAGGGGGATTTTGCCTGTTTCTT
>CAZFEA010000493.1:0-1966 GCA_964518085.1 uncultured Dehalococcoidia bacterium | reverse complement strand
GGTCGACCGGTAGGCGGAACAGTCGCGACATCATAATTTGACCTCGTAAGGACACACGCGGCTTGGGCATGCATTCTAACCCCCTTGGAGTGCCCCATCCTGTCGATAGCTCACCAGCGTGCTTTCCGTGTTTTCTGCCATTTCCTGCCTGAGCGCCTCTGGTTCCTGTAAATCCACGGTGGCCATCGCCGCCATCCCGACACTGGCGGCGGAACGGGGCGATGATGGTGGCTTCGGGGTGCATCCAGTAGCTCATAGCAGCAGGCTTTTGACCGCCAACCATTCGTTCCACAGCCATTCGGCGTTTTCGCGGATATAGTCGTCCCCCTGTTCGTAATCTTCCTGGAACATGTCCAGGAAGTCGTCAAGCAGTTCAGGCTCCACGTCGCCTGGCTTTTTGGCAAGCAGCGATGTTATGTGTTCTAAGGTTAGCGGCATCTTGGTCTCCGGTGTATTTCAGGTCCAGTACCCTCCAGGACATTTGCCGCCGGCGCAGGGACTTAAGCGGTAAGGAGTTACCCCAGGGCGGCTTCTTCTTCGTCGATCTCTTTCAATACGTCACGGAGGATGTCACGGAAGGGCCTGGCTGGTATTTCAACAGGCTGGCGCCAGGCGGCTTCTTCCCTGGCAAGCTCTTCCGGGGTCCACGGCAAACACCCGGCGTGATACCACGGCCTGGTCTCAGTCCCGGGGCCTTCCTTATGCTCATGTTGTTCCACCCACCTGCGGCATATGTAGCAACAATCTCTCGAGTTCACTTGCTTTCCACAAAGGGTACACACCTTCACCTGGAAGCGTGGAGAATGGCCGGTCGCGCACCGGGGCCTCCGCCACCGGGAAATGCCGGGGCGCCGGCAGCTACGCTGGAGCGCCCTGATTTCACGCTGGTGTCGTTTCCTCATCTGGCTGATGGTTTCCATTCTGGTCCTTTCATGAGTACTCCCGACAGCAGTCTAAACACGCCTTGTGACAACAGTATGTCAAAATGGGGTGGGCGGCGATAAATTGTTGCATTGGGGCCCGGCGACGATGCGGGGGTTGCGGTGTAATAGGCCCCGGACCCGGCTCAGCCGGGTGGAAGGGGCAACGGTGTCTCCGGGTGGCAAACAGTCAGCCTCCTCGTTGGATTGGATTTGTCCCCCACCCCGGCACGTGCAACGTGCGGCTACGGGCGGATTATAGCATGTCCGCACTCCCACCGCCTCCGCTTCTTTTACCACAGAGGTCGCAGAGTAGCGCGGGGCGGCAATGGACGGGACGGCCCACTATGATTCGCCGTTAGCCCGCCCTACGCATGGGTCGATTGGCGGCTCAGGCACGGATTCCGAGAGCTATTTTCAATCGCCAGTCAAGTTCAGACTGGATGGCTGGAGTTACCCGTCCGAGACGCCGGATGAGCCTGCTTCTCTCGACGGTCAAGAGTTTTTTTTAGCTTGAAGACCGAGGTCTTCTTCAAGCCACTGATGGGGAAGTCCGGATGACTTGAACTGAACAAGAAATCGGTATTTGCCAGATCCTCGTGCACCATAGAGGAGATGAAGGCAACAACAACGTCAACCTCCTGAGGATCACCGGATATGATAACTGCAGGCCGGAGTTTCTCGGCAGCGAGGTTCGTAAAAGGAAACGGGATAAGTACTATGTCACCTCGTTTGATGCCACGTCTTGGCATATCAGGCTATTTTTTCACCGTCCTGTGATGTATAGACATCTTCCTCAGCCTCAGCGAGGAAGTCGTAACTGCCACTTTGCTCTGCCACTTTGGTGATCAGTCCGGCGGGTAGATCGCTTTCCAGGACTATTATCTTCACCACCTGTTCGTCGGGGAGCTTCAGTGGTTGCAGGGGCTTGAGTATTCCTTTTTTGTAAATGGCCATTACTTGCTTTGGCATATTACATCATTTGGGGGCCTCATTTCTGAAAGCACCTCTTCGCTGATGAAGAATGTCGATTTTCTTCTGGCCGG
>CAZFEA010000492.1:0-2001 GCA_964518085.1 uncultured Dehalococcoidia bacterium | reverse complement strand
GTGTCAATCTGGTAATTTAGCAAAGTAGTCCCGCTTATAGTATAATCAAGTTTGCTCCAAAAATGTCATTGCGAGCATTGCGAAGCATCCCTGCTCGCGGGCGAGCACGGACAACTCTCAGAAGGAATAACCATGGACAAACTTGAACTGGCAGCCAAGCCGCGGACTATTCTGGGAAAACCGGTGAAGGTCCTTCGCCGGGATGGCGTGACTCCCATTCATCTTTTTGGCCACGACATGGAATCCCAAGCCCTCCAGGTGGAAACCGCCACCCTGGAGAAGCTGATTGCCCGGGCGGGCACCTCGCACGTCGTCACCCTTTCAACTGACAAGCGCAGCAAGCCCCACAATACCCTGGTCAGGGAAGTACAGCGCGACCCGGTAAGCGGCCGGCTGTTCCATGTTGATTTCTACGCCCTGAAAGCCACCGAAAAGATCAAGCTGGAGATGCCCATCCACTTTGTCGGGGAGCCCCTGGCAATCAAGAACAAGAAGGGCCTTCTCCTGGAAAACATCCGCGCCCTGGAAATCGAATGCCTGCCCAAAGATATCCCGGCATCGCTTGACGTGGACGTCACCAACCTGGCCGAGCCAGGAGACACCATCCATGTGGAAGACCTGCCCGGCATTACCGGCGTGGCCATACTGCGTAATCCCCGGGACGTCATCGCCAAGATCGAAGAGATCAGGGTAGAGGTCGAGGCCAAGGCGCCAGAAGCCGCCGTAGCCGAGGCTGCAGCGCCGGCCGCCGAGGAGAAACCCGCCGAGGGTAAGGCAGAAAAGGCAACGTAGCGTGGGTTAAGCGCCCGAGGCGGTGTATGTCTGGGCGGGGGCGCGAACGCACCGGTGGGAAATTCCCCTGTATCCCCCTTTCGCGAAAGGGGGAGGGAAATTGGGCCACGGCAGGGGTGCCGCTACGGACGATATAGCCGGTTCCGGCTTATGTAATCGGCCACCCCCGGCGCCACCAGGTAACGGCTCGAAAGACCTTCGCCCACCCCCCTGCGGATATCGTTGGCGCTGATCTCGATGCACGGACCCGGCTGCACCATGAGCCTCGAGCCGATTCCGGGTACCTCTGTTTCCAATACGGTAATATCTACGGCGTAGCCCGGCCTGGGCACGGTTACCAGCGTGGCCAGCTCGATTATTTTCGCCGGGTCCCTCCACCGGGCAAAGCCAGACAGGGCATCCGCCCCCAGGATAAAGAACAGATCCGCTGCGGCGCCAAGCCGCTTCCTGACATCGGCCAGGGTATCCACGGTGTAGGTAACGCCGCGCCGGTGGATGTCGCAAAGATCGATGACAAACCGGGGGTTGTCCCGCAGTGACAGTTCCAGCATGGCCAGCCGGTGGCCGGCAGATGATATTCGCCGGCCCTTTTTCATCCACGGCTGCGCCACCGGAACAAACCTGACCTGGTCAAGCCCCAGCCGCTCCAGCAGGTCCTGGGCAACGATCAGGTGCCCGAGGTGGACAGGGTCAAAGGTCCCGCCGAGGATTCCGCTCCTCACGGCCGGCTCACAATGGCCACTGCCATTCCCACTCCACGTCTCCGCAGCGGACACGGTCGCCGACACTGACGCCTTCTCTTTTCAGCAGTCTCATCACTCCGGCCCGGGTGAACTGCCGTTTCAGATAGCTTTGTGCATCCTGATTGCTAATGTCGGTCCTCTTCAGCACATCTTCCAGCTCGGGGGACTCAATGATTACCACATTCTTTTTCCGGTACACCACATTCCTGGCCTCGTCCTCCGGGAGCAGTATTATCCGTTCTTCCCCGGGCTCCTGGACCGGCGGAGTATATTTTTCGGCCGTTTCTATGGCGGCATCGATCAGCCGGTCCAGGCCCTCTCCGTTAAGCGCCGATATGAAAAACAACGATGCCGGATAAGCGCGCATGATTTCCCGGACTTGATCGATCTTCTCCCTCACTTCAGGAAGGTCGATTTTGTTGACCGCGATCAACTGCGGTTTGGCTGCGATGCTGCTGTCGAACAA
>CAZFEA010000491.1:0-2010 GCA_964518085.1 uncultured Dehalococcoidia bacterium | reverse complement strand
TAATCTACCCCCGCCGCACCGCCATGCACACCACGAAAATGATCAGGCCGGTTATCACGATGGCGCCCCCGGCCACTATGTCGAGGTAGAATGAAGCCACCAGTCCCGCCAGGACGGAAAACAGCGAGAAGGCCACCGATAACAGCAGCGCCTTCTTAAAGCCCCGGGCCACCTGGAAAGCCGCCAGCACCGGTATCACCATCAATGCGCCGAGAAGCAGTATTCCCACTATTCTCATCGCCAGGGCCACGGTCATCGCCGCCAGGGACATGAGAAGAACGTTGATCGCCCGGGTGGGCAGTCCGTTTACCCGGGCCGACTCTTCGTCAAACGATATGAAAAAGAGCTCCTTGTAAAGCCCGATGATCACTGCACAGGCCACAACCCCCACGGCGATGATCACCCAGAGGTCCATTTCCTGAACGGTGCTGATGCTGCCAAACAAATAGGCGAGGATATTGACGTTGAAACCCCGGGCAAGGCTGATAAGGACCACCGCCACCGCCAGGCTTCCGGACAGAAACAGGGAAAGCATCGCTTCAGAATAGAGGCGGCGCCAGCCCCGGAGTAACTCGACCGTGGCGGCCACCACCAGGCATACTGCCATTGCGGTGACAATCGGGTAAATGCGGAGCAGGAGACCGAGGGCCACGCCCAGCAACGCGGTATGGGCCAGGGTATCGGCAAAAAAGGCCAGCCGCCGCAGTACCAGGAAGGTGCCGATCATCGGCGCCACCACACCGATAATGCCGCCGGCAACCAGGGCGCGCAGCATAAAAGAATACTGGAGGATTTCGGGCATTATTCTCGGGTCAACCAGGGATGGCGGTGTTCCACCCGGTGGAAGCCCTCCCCGTAAAGGTCGATCAGGCAGTTGTCTTTAACGCACTGTTCGGGAGTGCCATGAAAAAGCAGCGACCGGTTGACGCATACCAGTTTGGTTACCTCGGTCATAAGGACATCGACCTCATGGGAGACCATGACGATGGTCAGGCCCTTGCGGTCATGAAGGTCCCGCATAACCTCGAAGAACCTGTGGTGGGCGTCTGGGTCGATCCCCATGGTCGGTTCGTCCAGGACCAGCACCTCCGGATTCTGGGCCAGGGCCCGGGCAATAAAGACGCGCTGCTGCTGGCCGCCGGACAGCTCACCAATGGAGCGGTCTTTCAGCCCGGCGATATCGACATCTTCCAGGGATGCGGCAATGGCGTCATTATCGTTCTTTTTCAGGGAACGGAGCAACCCCGCCCGGGCGACGCGCCCCTGGGCCACCACCTCCCTGACCGTAGCCGGAAAACCGACGTCAAAATGGGTCACCCGCTGCGAAACGTAGCCAATCCGCTGCCACTGGTTGAACTCCGGCGCCGGCTTACCGAATACCTCCACCGAGCCGGATTGGGGCCTGAGCAGGCCCAGCATTAATTTCAGCAGGGTGGACTTGCCACTGCCGTTGGGGCCGATGATGCCGACGAAGTCCCCGGTGTCAACGGTAAAGGTGATATCCTGGATTACCAGGTGGGAATCGTAGCTAAAGCTGAGGTGGTCTACTTTGAAGGGAATGCTGTTCGTCATTAAGCGGTCCCGGACCGGTACCGCAGGCGTCCTCGCCTGCACCGGTACCATCCGCCTCTGGCGGAGCCCTGCCTGTGGCACAACGTTCCGGTACCACAGGCCGCCGTGCCTGTGGCGCATACGTGATGCCAGCGGTGACCTGTGCTACCGCAGGCATCCTCGCCTGTGCGAGAACCCGGTACCACAGGCCGCTGTGCCTGTGAAACATGGACTTATACCGGAGATAGATCCTATTGAACCACAATCCCTACCAAACTTCAATAGAAGCTCTGGCTCCGAAAACAGCGATTGCTTTGGCTGGCATTCCGAACTTGCTCAGAAAATGTCGCCATCTCCCCCTTTGAAAAAGGGGGACTAAGGGGGATTTAAGAAACAAGCAAAATCCCCTGTATCCCCCTTTTGCGAAAGGGGGAGGTGGACTGGGCCTCCTCGTGATGA
>CAZFEA010000490.1:0-2028 GCA_964518085.1 uncultured Dehalococcoidia bacterium | reverse complement strand
AGACTGTTCAGACTTCGGCACGGCACGCCGTGCCGCTACGGACTGTTTGACTGTTTAGACTGTTCGACTGTTCAGACTGACTTCAGCCTTCCACCACATCCCCGCCGACCGTGGTCACCTCCACGCCCTTCCGGGTTGCCCAGTCGAGACCCTTCTGGATGCTGTCGGGATCGCCGTCCAGTTCCAGCAGCACCCATCCCTTATCCTCGGTGACATCGGCGCGGCGGATATTGAAGATGACGTTGAACTTGGCGGAAAGGTTATAGATGATCGGCTCAGTGATCAGCTTTTCAGGAAAGGTAAGCAGGACCCTCTTCCTGGCCATGAGTCACCCCCTGACCGGACAAGCCGGAAGTAAAGTACCAAAGTAACAAGTCATAAGTTACAAACAAACTGCAGTTTCAGTGCTCAGCAGTGACGCTACCGATTAATAGCTGCGTAGGGGTCCACCTAAGGCAGACGTGTCTGCCTGCGGACGAACACACAGATTCGCCCCTGCGGGCGGTTAAGAGCTTCTGAGCGCATTCACCAAACTTACCGGCTTCTCTGTCTGCTCGGCCAGCGCCTTCTGGAAAGATTCGACATTTGGTTGAATATGGACCACGGGGACAACCTTGTCGGCAATAGCCTCAAGCGTCTTCAGGCCGCAGCCGGTGATGTAGGCCACCGTCAATTCATCCTTCTTTATGGCGCCCGAGGCTACCAGTCGTCTCAGGCCGGCGATCACTACTCCCCCGGCGGTCTCGGTGAAGACGCCTTCGGTCTCGGCAAGAAGCTTCATCCCTTCGGATATTTCCTCTTCCGGCGCGGTCGAAGCGGCGCCGCCGGACTCGCGGATTACCCTCAGGGCATAGATGCCGTCGGCAGGGTTGCCGATGGCCAGGGACTTGGCGATGGTCTTTGGTTTGATGGGTCTGATGGTGGTGCTTCCCGCCTGGGCCGCGGTAGCAATCGGGGCGCATCCGCCGGCCTGGGCCAGGAACATCCGGGTGCCGACCCTGTCGATGAGGCCCAGTTTCTGGAATTCGTTGAGGCCCTTCCATATTTTGGTGAAAAGGGAGCCGGAGGCCGCCGGGACGACGGCATTGACCGGCGCCTGCCACCCCAACTGTTCCGCCACCTCGTAGGCCAGGGTCTTGCTGCCTTCGGCATAATATGAACGGATGTTGATATTGACGAAGGCCCAGTCATAAACGTCGGATAATTCATTGCACAACCGGTTGACCTCATCGTAGCTGCCGTCAAGGGCCACCAGGGTGGGCGCGTAGATTGCGGTGTTGAGCACTTTGCCCTGTTCCAGGTCTGCAGGAATGAACACGTAGGCCTTCATCCCCGCGCGGGCGGCGTGGGCGGCGACGCTGCAGGCAAGGTTTCCGGTGGAGGCGCAGGCCAGGGCTTTGAGGCCGAACTCTCTGGCCTTGGTGGAGGCTACGGCCACAACCCTGTCTTTGAACGAATAAGTCGGGTTGACGCAGTCGTTCTTGATGTACAGGTTGTCCAGGCCGAGGTAACGGCCCAGGTTTTTCGCTTTGATCAGCGGTGTGTAGCCGGCGTTGATGTCCACCACATCGCCTTCAACGGGCAACAGGTCCTTATAGCGCCAGATGCTGGCCGGGCCTTTCTGGATCAGCTCCCGGGTGAGGGTTTTGCGGAGCGCCTCGTAGTCGTAGACCACTTCCAGGGGGCCGAAGCAGTACTCGCATATGTTTACCGGCTGGTGTGGGAACTCTCTCCCGCACTCACGGCAGCGCAGTCCGGTGGCAAAAGACATCTAGATAATCCTCAATGTTTCTTCGATGGGTACCGCAGCCTTTCCAGGCGGCAGCGGCGGGCAATAAGTCCCTTGTAACGTGTTGGGGATATTATACAGACGCGCTCGTACCCTTCGCAAGTGAGGCCGCCGTTGGCTTGCGGCATTCCTTTTTTGCCGGGAAGCATCTATAATTACAACTGTTTTCCCAGGCGGCATTTTTAAACAAGCACCCATGCCCGCTTGCGGCGGGCACCATGAAGGATGAAAATGGCCTA
>CAZFEA010000489.1:0-2044 GCA_964518085.1 uncultured Dehalococcoidia bacterium | reverse complement strand
GTTACCCGCAAGCGGGCCCCCTTGTACCGGGGAACCGGCGCCAACGCAAACTACGCCTGGAGCAGTGATAACTCCAGGGAGATCGCAAGGGGGTGGATTTCGCAGGCACAGACGATCCGAGAACTGGCAATGAATATCCCGCTCGATGTTGCCACACTGGAGAACACAGTCAACGCATATAATCAAAGCTGCAGGCTTGGAGCAGACCCCCGGTTCGGCAGGCCCAAAGAATTGCTCGGCCCGATCGAGAATCCGCCGTTTTATTCTATAAAGTTGTGGCCGGGTCTGATGAGCACCCATGGTGGACCCCGCCGCGATAAACAAGCCAGGGTGCTTAATCACGAAGGCACGCCCATTCCAAGACTTTATTCGGCAGGCGAACTTGGGGCTCTATCCAGCGTTCAATATGAGGCGGGGACGGACCTCTGTGAATGTCTTGTGTTTGGGAGGATCGCGGGACATAACGCCGCTATGGAAAACTCATGGTGACTGTCTCACTTCAATCCTGTCCCGCCACGGAAACAAATTCCCATGAGTTACGCCCAGGGCGTATGGATGAAAACGTCGTCTCGCAGCTCCGCTGGACGCGGATGCCACCCGTCATGGTAGAATCTCTGTCTCTATCTCATGCTGGTTCTTAAGTTTTGAATCTTGAATCTTCTATCTTTTTGAAAGGTTGGAACATCGGGAAATTGAGAATTCACCACCTGAAAGCCCCACTGGCGGTATTAACCGTCGCCCTGACCGCCGCCACTCTCATCGCCTGCACGCAGCCGTCCGCACCCGCCCCGCAGCAGACGGCCACACCCTCCAGCAAGGCTCCTGCTGCCGCCGCCACGGGATGGGAACAGCAATGGAATAGCACCCTGGCGAGGGCCAGGAATGAGGGAACGGTAAACGTGTATGCCTCGTGGTCGCCGAAAGTGAGGACCGCCCTGGCCGCGGCTTTCAACCGGAAATTCGGCCTCAACGCGGAATTCACTCCCCTCGGCTCCGGCTCCGCGGTAGTGGCCAAGGCCGAAACCGAGATGCGTTCCGGCCTCTTCGTAGCCGATGCCTTTGGCGCAGGTAATCCCTCTCTACTCAATACGTTGAAACCCGCCGGTCTTCTGCAATCGATGAAGCCGGTGCTCGTTCTGCCGGAGGTAACCGACGGCAAGGTATGGCTTACCGGGTCGGTACCATTCACCGACGACGAAGGCATGGCCATCAGCATGATCGGGAATGTGCAGCGCACGGTGGTCTACAACACATCCCTGGTGCAGGAAGGCGAGATTACCAGCTATAAGGACCTGCTCAAGCCGCAGTACAAGGGCAAAATCACCCTGCGTGATCCTTCGATCACCGGATCGGGCAATGCCGTCGTCAGTCACCTGGGACACAGTGTCTGGAGCGAGGCCGAGGCGGTCGACTTCCTCAGGAAGCTGCTCAGGGACCAGCAGGCGGTGCTGCAGCGGGACTATCGTCTCCAGGTGGAGTCGGTGGCCAGGGGCAAATACTCCATCGCCCTGGCCCCCCAGCTATCACAGGTGGCGGAATTCATTGAGGTCGGTGCGCCACTGAAGTTTGCCATGGTAGAGGAGGACAACCGGATGACTGCCGAGGCCGGCGCCCTGGCCATGCCGGTCAAACCGGCCCATCCCAATGCCGCGGCCGTTTTTGTCAACTGGTTACTGACCAAAGAGGGGCAGTCCATTTTTGCCCCTAACTTCGGCGGTCCGAGCACCCGGACAGACGCTTCAAGAGAGGGGATCAACCCCATTCTTATGCCGATCGCGGGCAAGAAGTACTTCGGCGAGTCGGTGGATGCCCTGGCGGCCCGCGCCAAGTGGCTGGAGCTGGCCAAGAAGGTGATGGATGAGACGGTCAAGTAGGAGATAGGAGATAGGAGATAGTGCCTGAACAACAGGATTGTGCGCTTAGTGCTTCGGATTTTGGTTCCGGCTTGTCCGGGCCAGGAAATAGGAGACCCCAAATGACACAGAAAATCGTACTGTTTTTGATTCTCGGCCTGATTCTGACCGTGACCGCGGCGGCGGGCTGC
>CAZFEA010000488.1:0-2048 GCA_964518085.1 uncultured Dehalococcoidia bacterium | reverse complement strand
TTTGTTTAGAGTTTAGAGTTTAGTATTTAGGATTTCGGCAAATGTTTGGTTGGTCCGGAACAATACTGCGAATAGACCTGACCTCGGGGCAGATTACCAGAACACCCCTGGAGCCGGGCTTCGCCCGCAAATGGCTGGGCGGGGAGGGCTTCGGGGCCAAGTATCTGTGGGACGAGGTGGGGCCGGAGGTGGGGGACGGCCTGGACCCGCGCAACCTGCTCATGTATACCACCGGGCCGCTCACCGGCACCCTGGCGCCCAGCAGCGGCCGGCTGGAGATCGTCACCAAATCGCCCATCACCGGCATCTTCGGAGATAGCAACGCCGGGGGGCATTTCGCACCGGAACTGAAAAATGCCGGCTACGACCTGCTGATCATCAGCGGCCAATCGGAAAAGCCGGTATATATCTGGATAGACGACGACCGCGTGGAGATCAGGGATGCCCGGCACCTTTGGGGCAAGACCGTCCCCGAGACGGACATGGCGGTCAAACAGGAACTGGGCGACAAGAACATCCAGGTATCCTGCATCGGGCCGGCCGGTGAGAACCTGGTCAGGTTCGCCATTTTGATGAATAACCTCAGCCGGGCCCCGGGCTGGACCGGCTGCGGCGCCGTCGCCGGTTCCAAGAAGCTCAAGGCGGTGGTGGTGCGCGGCACCAGGGGGGTCAGAATAGCCCGGCCTGACGAGTTTGAAGCTGCCTGCATTGAAGCCCGGCAAAAGGTGCTGGCGCTGCAGTCGCTGCCAGTGATGCGCAAAATGGGCACCATGATGCTCATCCGCAACATGTTCATGGGCGGCTACCTGCACAAGCACAACTACGGCATAACCCAGGTCACCGAGGAGGAGATGGAACAGGTCAGCGGCGAACATTTCGCCGCGGAATACGTCACCAAAAACCTGGGGTGCTACGGCTGCAGCCTGCAATGTTCGCACTATTTCGTGGTCAAGAACGGCCCCTATGCCGGTACCCAGGGCGAAGGCTGCGAGTACGGCTCAATGGACGGTTACATACTGTGGGGCGGGTCCCTGGACCTGGCCTATGGCGTGGCGGCCACCAAGTTCTGCAACGACTACGGGCTTGATTCAACGGAGCCGGGAGAGCTGGTGGCCTGGGCCACCGACTGTTTCCGGCGGGGGATCATCAACACCGAAGACACCGGCGGCATCGTCCTGGACTGGGGCGACCACAAGACGGGGATGCAGTTGCTGCGCATGATGACCTACCGCGAGGGATTCGGCAACATCCTGGCCGAAGGCCTTCACCGGGCCGCCGAGCGCATCGGCAAGGGCAGCCAGTACTATGCCCCGACCATCAAGAAGAAACAGAGCCAGGAAAAGCCCACCAGGGCCTCCTATGCCTGCGCTCTGCTCAGCGCCACTTCCACCCGTGGCGCCGATCATCTCAAGGGATTCCCCTCGTTCGAAAGGCGCCACCTGTCGCCGGAGCTGGGCCAGAAAGTGTGGGGGAACCCCCACGTGGTCAACCCGCGCAGCCCGGTGGGCAAGGTGCCCATGGCGGTGTACTACCGGCTAATGTGCACCCTCGGCGACCTCCTCGGAACCTGCAAGTTCGTTGGCCGCTGGTTCAATCCCCTGGACGGGCTGAAGGAAGACGACTGGGCCAGGATGACCTCCCTGGCTACCGGCATCGATTTTTCCCCCGAAGACATGCTGACGGTATCACGACGGGTCTACACCCTGGAGCAGGCCTACAACCGCAGGTTGGGAATCGGGCGAAAAGATGATACAATTCCACAGATGTTCTTCGAGCAACCCTTCAACATCGGCCCCATCAAAGGACACGTTCTCAAGGAAGCCGACTTTCAGAAAATGCTGGACGAATATTATGACTACTGGGGCTGGGACCGCGAAGGCGTCCCCACCAGGGCCGCGCTGGAAAGCCTGGACCTGGGAGAAGTAGCCGACAAGCTTAAGCAATGATATGTTCTTGTTAACCACAGAGGACACCGAGAAACGCTGAGAAGATGTTACGAAAATACCGGTACCACAGGCGTCCCCGCCTGTGGGGACATGGTTTTTCAT
>CAZFEA010000487.1:0-2050 GCA_964518085.1 uncultured Dehalococcoidia bacterium | reverse complement strand
AAGCGGAGCGAAAGAAATATGACCTGAGTTCACTCAAGGTCATCGGCGCCGGGGCCCAGAAGGTCAAACCGGAGCTGGTCAGGTGGTGTATCCAGGAGTTAGGTGTCGCCTTTACCAACACCTTCGGCATGACCGAAGGCCCGCACATCGCCACCCGCTGGGATAGCCCGGTGGATGCCCATCTGTACACCGTCGGGCGGAAGGCAATCCAGGACACGTGCATGGCGGTCAGGCTGGTCGATCACGACAACCGGGAGGTTAAACAGGGCGAAATCGGCGAGATGATTATCAAAGGACCTATGACCTTCAAAGGATATTTCCGCAACCCTGAAGAAAATGCCAAAGCCTTTGACAAAGATGGATTTTTTCACAGCGGCGACCTGATGTCGCAGCGGGCCGACGGCAGATATGTTGTCGAGGGTCGCGCCAAGGACATGATCATTCGCGGGGGTGAAAATGTCTATCCGGAGCCGGTGGAAGGCTGGTTAATGAAGCATCCCAGGGTGATCAATGCCGCGGTGGTGGGTATGCCCGACTCGAAGCTGGGTGAGAAACTGTGCGCCTTTGTTCAAACTGCCGACGGGCGGGATTTCAGCTACGAAGAACTGCAGCGGTTCATGAAGGACCGGGGGGTGGCCGTGTTCCAATGGCCGGAGCGCCTCGAGGTAGTGCGAGGCTGGCCGTTGACCGGGTTAAACAAGATTGACAAGCGTCTCCTGCGGGCGCACATAACAGCAAAACTGGTAGATGAGGGGGCCATATCCAAAGAGCTGGCCGATGAATTCCTGAAGAAAGACAAGATATCCATCAGTGATTTGCTGGACGGGAAGCTGAAGATTACCTTCACGGGCGCTGTACCGTAGGGGCGATGCCAGGGGGCGGTGGTGAGGAGGGCGGGGGCGGCTCGCCCGCCTGGTCGGGGTAGCGGCGGCTGGCGGGCCGGGTGGCGTACCCGCGAGCCGCTGGCTCGCCCTCAAGTTCACCAAGCAAGATGGAATACTGCCTCATCATATTTTTTGTACACGTCTGACCTCGAGGTCCTGAGTTAGCCAGACAGGCGCTTATTAGCACCATCGGGAATGCAAGGGCGAGCCATCGGCTCGCGGCTACATCTGTCCCCGCCTCAATCTGCTCAACCACCAGAATATGATGGTAGACAGGACAAACGCCACGATTGACACCTGGATGACCAGGGTGTAGCCGCCGGTCCGGTCGAATACCATTCCCGAGAAAACCGGCCCGATCATGGAACCGGTAGTGGCGAAAAGGGTGACATAACCCCGGATGGTGGCAAAATTCTTCCGTCCGAACAGGTCACCCAGGGTTGCCCAGATGACCGGAAATAGTGCCTCCACCACCGCCAGCCCGGGAATAAACAAAAACTGGCTCCTCTGGCCGCCAAAGAGAAGAAAGAGCAAGCCCCCGGCCCCCAGGGCCATGCCCAGAGTCAGGACGCGCGGCCTGGGCCAACGGTCACCGGCCAGCCCGAGGGTGATGGCCGTGGGAACGGAAAACAGGGCCATAAAGCCCAGGTAATAAGCGGCGCTTTGTTCGGCGATTCCCCTCCATGCCAGTATGGGAACGAAGTGGATTACTATCGCGCTGAAACCGGCCATCCTCAGAAATGATCCCAGGACAAGCAGCCAGAAACCTGCCGTTCGCATTGCCTGGCGGACAGAAAACTCCTGGTCATAGCCCCCGTTCGCCGAATGCGCAGAGGGATTCATTGACCCGTAGCTCCCCGGCGCTCCCAGGGGGCTGAGTCCCTTTTCCTCAGGCGTGCTGACAATTATCTTCGTCACGGGTAGCCCGAGAAGCAAGAAAACCCCGCCGCTGACGATGACGGCTGTCCGCCAGCCAAACTGATGGACGATGTAACCGAAGAGCGGGGCAAAAGCCGCTCCCCCCAGGGACATCGAAGCGCTGATCACCGCCAGGGCCAGTGCCCGGTGCCGGAAAAACCAGTGGTTGACCAGGGCGCCGGCGGAATGCATAAAGGCAGACCCGAAGCCCACGCCGATCACCAGGATATAGACCAGCACAAAGGAGG
>CAZFEA010000486.1:0-2071 GCA_964518085.1 uncultured Dehalococcoidia bacterium | reverse complement strand
CCCAGAGGTCCTGGGTAAGCATTCCGAAGGTCAGGGCGCAGGCGGTCAGGAAAAAGGCGACTTTGAAGGCCGCCTTGTTCCCCAGGCGGCCCATGCTGAGGCGGCCAAGGATGCTGGAAACGGTCAGCACGGCGACGACATTGGCCCCATCGGCCAGGGAGTATCCGGCATCCTGGACGTAGACCGCGATATGCGGCAAGAAGGTCGACCGGCAAAAACCAAAGCTGAAGAAGATGCCCACTATTATCCAGAAGTGCCGAGTGCGGAGCCGCTGGCGTAGCGAAATCCCCCCGGAAGGAGCGGGGCCCTTTCCGCCGGTATGGCGATGGGGCGCTGGTGCCGCGGCCTCGTCCTCGGGCAGCCGGGTGGAGCCCGGATCGCGCCGCATAAGCAGGCCACAGATTATGATCCCGGCCAGGACGATAGCCCCCAGGGTGGCGTAAGCGGAGCGCCAGCCATAACCGGATATCAGCCAGCCGGTGAGCGGGGCGATAATGAAACCCCCTATGCCGGCTCCCGACTGGACTATGCCCATCATCATGCTGCGCTTTTTTATGAACCAGCGGGCGACGGTAACCATCACCGGCGTGGAAGCCGTGCTCAGGCCGACGGCAGCCAGGACATAGCTGGCATGGAACTGCCACAGCGCGGTTATCTGGGACAAAAGGAAGTAGGCCACACCCACAAAAGACCCGAAAATGGTAATCACAAAGCGGGGGCCCAGTTTGTCCGTTAACCAGCCCATCAGGATCACCACGAAAGCCTGGGTGATGGCGATGAGGGAATAGGCCAGGACGGTGTCCGCCCGTGTCCAGCCAAACTCGGCGATAAGCACCTTGAAGAAAACGCCGAAGCTTTGCGACATGCCCCACATCATGAGCCAGGTAAAGAAACCGGCGGCGACCACCACATAGCCGTAGTAAAAGCCTCGTTTGGCGGGCTTGGCGAGGTGGGTGGCTTTTTCCATGACTGGCGACATTATACAGTCAAACAGTCAAACAGTCGAACAGTCGGTAGCGGCACGCTGCGCGTGCCTCCCGGGATGCGTAGGCGCTCGATTCATCAAGCCCTGGTGGGTTTGATAAATCTGGGTTTGATAAATCAAACCCCTACGGTACAGGTTAACGTGATTTATCGCCTTTGTATTAAAATGGCGCCAAATGAGCGTGAGGAATTTTCTCTCTGGCGATGTAATCTGCCAGCCCGGCGAACTCGCCGAACACGCGCGCCCTGGCCGGACAGGCGGCAATACACCGTGGTTCAAGGCCCTCTTTTACCCGCTGGGCGCAGGTGCGGCAGCTACTGCATTTTTCCTGGATAACAGGCAGGTACTGGAGCACCTTCGTTCCTTCCGGATTGGCACGGGATACGGATAACATCTCGTGCCTTACCGTGACATTGCCCTCCCCCTGGCAGACCACCTCGTGAGTGCGGCAGCCGATGCAGCGATCAAGGTCGATCAGGATTCCGTAGCGAGCCATCTAAGTTCTCCTTATGTTCACCCGGCATTCCCGCGAGGCATAAGCCCCGGTCACCGGGTCGAGCATGGTCTGCGACAGCAGGGCATTGGTGTCGTTGTTTTCCCATCCGTGGACCATGAACAGCACCCCGGGCTGGCTTCTTTCGGTGACCTCGGCGGTGGCGGTTATCGACGCCCGCGGGGATGAGATAATCACCTGGTCGCCCGGCCTGATGCCGAGTCTGCCGGCATCCGTGGGATGGACCTCAACCGCCGCTTCCTTTTCCAGCCGCCTCAGCGCGGGAATGTTGCGGAACTGGGAATGCACATAGGCCGGAAGGTTATGCTTGGTCAGTATGAACGGATACCGGCGCTCATAGTCGGCAAGGGATAGTCCCAGTTGCTGGCTTTCCTTCTGCCCGTAATCTCGATAGTCCGGCAGCGGGTCATAACCCATTTCCTTGAGACGGGATGAATATAGTTCCACTTTTCCCGAAGGCGTCCTCAGGGTGGTGTTTTCATATTTCTTGTATTCCTGCTTTTCGGGCCACTGTCCCGAGATGCCCATACCCGCCGGGTGCTGGCGGAGGGCGGCAACGCTTAGCGGCTTGA
>CAZFEA010000485.1:0-2114 GCA_964518085.1 uncultured Dehalococcoidia bacterium | reverse complement strand
TGATGCCGCAGGCGCCCAGGCACATGTCACAGATGGTGTGGATCCAGATATCGTCCTTCTCCTCCGCCACGGTAAGTCCGAAATGTGCTGTTGCCATCACTTTAGCAGCAGCCCAAAGATTTCCGCCGCGGCCTTTCTTGCCTCCAGCTCGGACAAAATAATATCCAGGTCGTCACCAACATACATCTTGCCCGGTTCGGGTATTTCGTCCGGACGGAACTGGTCCCTGGGAACGTCCGTCCGGCGGCTGGCCCAGCCTGCGGACGTGGAAAACACGGTCTGGCCTTCTCTGGTCAACAGCCAGTTGAGGAAGGACTTGGCGGCATTGGGATGAGGAGCTCTGTCTATTACCGAGACGACTCCCCAGCCGGCGGCAACCCACGCGCCTTCGACAGGGATGATCCTTTTCAGCGGGACGCCCGCTTTTTCAAATTCCGCCAGTGAGCTCGGCTCCACGGCAACGCCGATTGGATACTTGCCCCTGGCCACCCATTCCGCGTGCTGGCGGCGGTCCCTCACCACTGACAGGTCGGGGGTGGCAAACTGCCGCATATACCCCGTGTCCATGAGCTTTTGAGAAACGACCTGGAACCACCGCAGGCCCACTCCGGGCACCGTGGGGTCGGCCAGGGTAACCTTGCCTTTCCATTTGGGGTCAAGCAGGTCGCGGTAGCCCTTGATATCTCCGGCCCCGACACCTTCAGTATTGACCACCAGGGCGTTGCTACCCACCATGCTGGTGAAAGTCAGCGTGGTACCCTCTTTGTCTATGAAGTTTAGCCTTTTCTCCAGCCAGAACTGCGGATCTTTCACTTCCGGCAGCACCAGCAATGGTTCCAATGGCACAATGAAGCCGGCGGGCTTGAATCCATTTATTGGCGTGTTAACGCCGGCAATGGCCGCATCAGCCGTGAATAGACCGGCCCGGCGTTCAGCGGCAAGTTTCGCAATTTGTTGCTGGCCGGCTCCGGTAATGAACTCGATCTGCACCCCGGTGGCTTCGGTGAACGCCTTGCTCAGGCTGTCACGTACCGCGGGTCCCACCCCGGTAAGCAGCACCAGCTTGCCTTCCTTCTTCGCTTCCGCCAGGGTGCGTTCCCAGTCCGCCTGCCAGTCTGCTTTGGCAGACGATACCGTCGTGCCCCCTGTCCCCACTCGGCCTGGCGCCTGAGCCGGCGCCTGGCTGCGAACACAGGCAGACAGAACACCCAATGAGACGACTACGGCTACCACTATGCTTGCATACCTGTTCACTTTTGACCCTCCTGCCATAAATGTTTGGCTCTCGATAAGCAACGTCCGGGGGTTTTCCACCTTAATTGCCCATTGGCACTCCCAATGCTTGCAGTTCCTCCTCGACCCTGGCGTACAAGGCCACTAGCTCACCCGAAGGCGTCAGCGTCTTGATGTCGTAGTAGTGGAAAAATGACTTACCGGTGTCAACGGGCTTTCCCTCAAACAGAGGCAATAGCTTCACCAGCAATTCATTGGTCCTTTCTCTCCGCAGCCCCGAAGCGCCGCGGCATATCTTCATAACGAAGTCATAGTCCATCTCCGTGCGGTAACCCGCGTCGGGCCCGGGCCAGCAGAAATAGGTCAGCCCGTTCCAGGACCAGCCGCTGCCGGTGAGGGCCAGGGCCCTAGCGGCCTTTTCATAAAGGCAAAGACTCGTACCGAGGCCGCTCTGGGTATCGTGAAAGCCGTGCACGGGAATCCCCAGATGGCGCTCTACAGCCCTGAAAGCGCCTACCGAAGCCTGGATCTGACCCCTCACGGTACCGAACCCCTGGCGCCGCACAACATCGATATTCGCCAGCTTCTCGTCACCGGCATAGGACATAATTCCCAACAACATGGCCACCGCGGCGACTGCGGTCTGTTCTGGACTCGCGTAGTAAGCGCCATAAATGGGCAAAGAGGACATAAACCGGCAAACCCCCATCGTCTGACCGGCATAGGCTAAGGTCAGGCGGTCCCAGTTCAGCTTGAACTCCGGCATCAGGGCCACGCCCAGAAAGGCATTGGACCGGTTGAGAAGGCCATCCTCAGCGAAGCAAGCGATAATGGCCCCTGGGGATATCTCTTCGCAATCACCCAACCAATGACCGGGCCTC
>CAZFEA010000484.1:0-2126 GCA_964518085.1 uncultured Dehalococcoidia bacterium | reverse complement strand
ACCCGTTACTGGCTGGAAGACTGCAGCGTGGCCGCCTATGCTATCTGGCTGGCAGCTACCGGCCTGGGACTGGTGGTAGCCTGGTCGGCCATGCACCAGGCAGGTAACCAGGAGGAGAGCGAGCGGCGTCAGCGTTTGGTGCGCGAGGTGCTGGCAATTCCGGAAGAGCTGTATGTTCCGGTGGTGCTGGGAATCGGCTTCCATGCATCCCCTCCGCCGCCCGGCCAGCGACCGGAGCTGGAAACCCTGGTGTCGTGGGAAGCCTACGGGCAGAAATAGAAACGAATATGGGTGACAGTACCAGATTTTAGCAGGAGGAACTGACATGTGCCGTTCTTGCGGTTGCATTGAATACATAAACAGTGGGAAAATGGCGGTGCTGGACCGGGCAACGCAGATAATACAAACGCTGGGGGTGACGCCTCAGAACGCCAGTGTCTATGAAGACGGGGAATACATATGTGGCCTGGTGGGGCCTCTGGCGCCCATCTCAGAGGCCGATGAAGTATGGGATATCGTCAAAATGATGCACCATTATCACGAAGGAATCACCGGGCAATCACGGAAGGCGGCTGTCGCCGCCGTCAGGGATGTCTTTGCCCATTTTCCTGCCAGGGGTACCGCGAAAGAAATACTGACCATGTGGCACCAACTGGAACAATTGCAACGGGAAATCAGCGACGCGGAGATAGAATCGTTGTCCGACAATACCCTGAGGGAAGCTCTGCATGCCATGAGGCACGTACACGACAGAAGTGAGGCCAGGAAGACCGAGCTGATCGCGAAGTACAATCTCAAGTTTCGCTGAGCAATCCCCCATGCTGGCGGCGAGCACAGGCGGGGACGCCTATGATACCGGTAATTTCGGAGTAGCGCCCATGCCCCCTTGCCAGGGGGCGCCATTAAGGATGAAAATGGCCTGTCATCGCGAGGAGACCCAGTCTATCTCCCCCTTTCGCAAAAGGGGGATACAGGGGGATTTTGCCCTTTTTCAAAGGGGGAGACGAGATTTTCGTAATAAAAGGAGGAAATCATGCAAAAGAGGTTCTTCTATCTCAACGGACGTCCCTTTGTTTTCCTGTCCACCACCGGCTACGGGGTGAAGGGAGCCACGGAAGAGGCTACGGCGGCCTTCGACAGGCTTAACCGGGAGCTGCAAAAGCTGGGCGGTTCCATCGAGGACGTGGTGCGGACCACCGTTTTCACCCGGGACCAGGAATGCCGGCCGGCGGTGTCCGAGGTCAGGAAGAATGTCTTCCCCCTGGCCACCCGGCCGGCCAGTTCCAGCATCATCGTCCACGATTTTTCACCCTTTGACACCTTGATTGAAGTGGATGCCACGGCCTTTCTCTCCAGGGGCAACAAATACCGGAAAAAGGGATACGAGTTCGACCCTCCCCGGCCCTATATTAAGGCCGTCGAGGTGGAAGACGTCATTTTCGTCTCAGGACAGACGGGACGGGGCGAGGATTACCAGGCCCAGGCCAGATCAGCCTGCAACGGCATCGGCCAGATCCTCTCTCAGCTTGGCGCCGCCTGGGACAAGGTTGTCATGGTCTCGTGCTACCTGCAGCAGATCGACTGGTTCGAAACCGTACACAGAATTGTCCTGGAAAAGACGGGGAAGCCGGTGCCGGTGGACATGGCGATTGGCGACGAGTATGCCGGGCCGGAGATGCGCCTCGAAATCGAGGTAACGGCGGTCAGGTAGCCTTCAGGCTTTTTGGGCGACGCGGAAGGATTGCAGCAAATGTCCGATAACGGAACTGGTCGCGGCGGATCAACCGGCGGGACAAAAGAGATCATTACCGGTTGTCCATATGATTGCGGCGGTAGCTGTCCTCTTCTGGGGTACGTAGAAGATGGACAACTGACCCGTCTGGCGCCGGTCGGCGGGACTGATTCCCTGTCCCAGCCTCAGCTCAGGCCTTGCGCCCGGGGTCTTTCCCAGGTCCAGAGGGTGTACCATCCTGACAGACTGCGGCACCCCATGAAACGGACCGGTGAAAGAGGTGAAGGCAAATTCCAGCGCATATCCTGGGATGAGGCCCTTGATGCCGTGGCCGGCGCCATGCGGTGCATCAGGGACCGGCATGGACCTCAGGCTATCCTGAATCTGCGGGGCA
>CAZFEA010000483.1:0-2130 GCA_964518085.1 uncultured Dehalococcoidia bacterium | reverse complement strand
GAAACGGCCAGGCCGGACGGCCTGCACCTGATGCAGAACTCGCAGGGCGCCCTGTCCATGCAGCTTGCCCAGCGGGACATCATCAAATATGACCTGTTGAAATACAGGTACATCGGCAACATATCGCGGGGAGAGACGGTGCTGATGGTCCGCAAGGGGCTGCGCGACCGGCTCACCGACCCCAGGGCGAAGCCACTGGTGGTGCCCACTAAAGATGGCAACGAAAGCTGGCAGTTCCTGACCATGATGGGTAAAGAATTCCTTGGCTGGAACATACGCTGGCTCCTGGGCTACGCCGGGACCTCTGAGATGGAACTGGCCCTGCGCCGTGGCGAGGTGGACATGCTGGCCACCTCCACCGCGGCCACGATCAACCGCCTGGTGCAGGAAGGTCATGTCGAGCCCGTTACCCAGGTGGGCATGATCAAGGACGGGAAGTTTATCCGGCGCGCCGATTTCCCGGACGTGCCCACGTTTGAGGAAACCCTGGGAGACAGGAAACCCTCGGGGATACCGTGGCAGGCCTATGTCGTCAGGGTATCGGCCGGCCTGGTGGACAAGTTCATGGTAGCCCCGCCGGGGACGCCGGACAACATCATGGCAATACTGCGAGAGGCCTTTGAAAAGATGTCCAAGGACCCGAAATTCGACCAGACGGTGAAGAAGACGATCAGCGAGGTTTATGTCGTGGGCATCGGGGACCAGGTGCTGCAAATGACCAAGCAGGTTATCGAGGCGCCGCCGGAGGCCCTGGGCTATTCCACCCAGCTACAGAAGAAGTTTGACATAATCAGGTAGCGGCGCGGAATTTGGCTTCCACTTTGTCAATCAGCTCCTGGCTGACGGAGACCTCGCGGGGGAACTTGTCGATCCACTCGAAAGGCTTGCAAGCGTCGATAACCGCCACCGAGGTATAGAGACCGGAGGCCGGCTTTTTGAGGGCCGGGTCCAGGGCGCTGTTCCAGGTCCGTCTGAGGAAGTCGATGTCTTCTACCGGGTCGGTCCGGCTGCCCACGGCCCACAAGACCTGGCCGGGGTCTGCAGGGTCGATATCCTCGTCTACGACGATGATGTACTTGTTCATGCTGGCCCCGATGCGGCCCTGCCCGGCCACCAGACCTGCCTGCTTGGCGTGTCCGGCATACCGCTGCTTCAATGAAACAATGAGTATGTTCCTCTGGGCATATTCGGTCACCGAGACCCCCCGGATATCCGGTATTCCGGCGCTCTCGAGCTGGTTGTGCACCAGTGCGCTCCTGACCAGGCACCCCCAGTAGGTGCTGTCCGCCGGCGGTTTGCCCGGAGGCGAACCCAGCAGTATCGGCGAGGAGCGGAAATACATCCGCTCCACCTCCAGGACGGGGCATGGTCGTTCGCCGCTGGCATAGTAGCCGGTAAACTCGCCGAAGGGACCTTCGGTACGTGTCTTGTCCTCGGGCACGAACCCCGCCAGCACTATTTCGGCGTCGGCGGGCATGGGCAGGCCGGTGATCTCCTCCCTGATGACTTTGACCGGTTCTCCCTGTATGGCCCCGATGATGCCGAACTCGCTGGCCGGAGGAAACTCGGTACATGCCGCCCGGAAAATGAGGGGATGATGGCCGCAGGAGATCAATGCCGGGCTGGGGCTGCCCCGTTCATGATATCTCCGGTAGTGGATATTGCCGTGAGCGCCCTGGCGGATGTAGAAGCCCGTCAGGTTGCTTTCATGCGCCTGGACGCGGTAGGTGCCCAGGTTGATGGCCCCGGTGTCCGGGTCCCGGGTTATGGTCGCCGATCCGGTGCCGATGAACCTTCCGCCATCGAATTCGTGCCACCTTGGCGCCGGCAGCTTGAAAATATCTACGTCCTTGCCGGAAAGAACGTTGTCCGTCACCGGTCCGCCGGCAACATAGGCCGGTGGGAATTTCTGCCACTCGCTGTCCCACCGGGCAAGTCTTGTCCGGACGACCTCCTGCAGCTCGCGGTCCGTTTTGAACTGGGGCAGGTACAGGGCGGCGGATACTGTGGCCGGGGTCAGGGTGGAGCCGGTCATGACCCGGTAGCCCGGGGGATAACCAGGAATGTTGTCGAACAGCAGGGCCTTCCGCTCTCTCCGCCAGTTGAGCGCGGTCAGGGCGCCCATTTCCA
>CAZFEA010000482.1:0-2135 GCA_964518085.1 uncultured Dehalococcoidia bacterium | reverse complement strand
TCATTTCTGAAAGCACCTCTTCGCTGATGAAGAATGTCGATTTTCTTCTGGCCGGACTTGCCTGTACCATGTTTGTTTCCTCCTGCCGGTATTATACAGCAGATAAGGCAGCCAAAAAAAGGAAGTACCGGTTATGCCAAGCCGCGCCACTCACTGCGCCCGTTGAAGTTCTTCCGTGGGAATTTCCTTCTTCTGGGCGAGGGCATTCGATACTTCGTAGTAGAAGAGGTCGGGTACCAGGATCTGCAGGTCGCGGTTGAGGTGGCCGTTTCTAATGGCCAGAGACTGCTCCAGGTCACTTTCGTCGGTCGCGGAAAACCACTTGAGGGCCACCGAGGCATCGAGGATCAATGAAGTTCGCGGCAATCAGCCATGTTCGCCGGCGAGCAGCATTATGCAATGAAAAACGTTGGCTCACAGGCGGGGCCGCCTGTGGTACCGGTATTTTCGGAGCAAACTTTTGTGATGGATATGCTTATTCTGGCGGCCAGTTTACTCATGCCAGTTGGAAATCGGAATAACCTGGCATCCGGGTATGTCTTTGTGATGTCTGGGGTTGGCACTGACCAGCGGACAGTTGTTGTCGATGGCAGCGACGGCATAAAATGCGTCATATTCGGTGATACCGATTACCCGGGCCAGTTGTACCGCAGATGTCAACCTTTCCGCAGTCACGGCGAAAAGACTCAGTTTGAGTGCCGCGAGGGTGCTCACAGATTGCATCAGCTTGTCGGTGGTGATAGATCTCTTATGAATCAGAGCATTGGAAATCTCGTGAAAGAAGAGCTCCGGCACAATGAGGTCGATATTTCCCCTGGCGTGTTCAAGCAGGATGCTTCTGGCTTGAGGCACATCAGATTCACCCTGTCCGCTGAACCATTTGACGCCAACCGAGGCGTCAAGCACTAATGTCTTTGGCGCCATTTGAGTATCTCCGCTGTCGCGTCCCAGGGGCCGATTTCGTCGGCAATTTTGATAATGGTCTCGGCGGCCTGCATCCGCTGCTCGCGCTCTCTAGCCTCTTCCATTTCTTTGAGGTGATGTTTCAGGGCTTCCACCAGAAACCGCGACCGGCTGGTGCGGCTTTCCTTCGCGACCCGGTCGAGTTCCTCCAGAACGTCTTTTGGGATGGAGATATTTATCTTGATTACCATGGTTCTCTCCGATATGGGGTTATGTCCATTATACACCGGAAGGGAAGAAAGGGAAAAGGGGAAAGGGGAAAGGCAAAAGGGAAAAGGGAAAAGGCAAAAGGTAACAGGTCTGTTCGTGTTCATTCGTGTTGTTACGAAAATACCGGCGTCTCCCCCTTTGAAAAAGGGGGACTAAGGGGGATTTAAGAAACAGGCAAAATCCCCCTGTATCCCCCTTTTGCGAAAGGGGGAGAGGTGGACTGGGCCTCCTCACGTCCCTCCACCCCGCCCCGTGGCGTCGCCCCTACGTCAGGGCCGGCTCCGCGGCGCGGAGGGTGGCGCGGAGGTCGGCGGGGGTGTGGGCGGTGGAGATGAACAGGGCCTCGAACTGGGACGGGGGAAGGTAGATGCCGCTCCGGAGCATCCTGTGGAAGAAGTCTTTGTAAAGGTCGACACGGCACAGCCTGGCGGCGGCGTAGTCGCTAACCGGCCTGTCGGAAAAGAAAAGGGTCAGCAGCGACCCGGCGCGGGCGACGGTGAACCGGTTCTTGCTCTTTCGCCCGATCTCATTGAGGCCCTGCTCCAGGGCGGCGCCGGCCTTTTCCAGTTTTTGGTAGGTCCCGGCGCGGGCAAGGAGCTTCAGCGCCTGGATGCCGGCGGTCATGGCCAGGGGATTGCCGGAAAGGGTGCCCGCCTGGTAGACGGGGCCAACAGGAGCCACCATGGACATGATATCGCGCCGACCGCCATAGGCGCCGACGGGCAGGCCGCCGCCGATGATCTTGCCCAGGCAGGTGAGGTCGGGGGCGACGCCGTATCCGCCGGAGGCGGACTGGGCGCCGCCCCAGGCGACGCGGAAACCGGTGATGACCTCGTCGAAGATGAGCAGGCTGCCATAGCTGCGGGTGAGGTCGCGCAGCCGGGCCAGGTAGCCGGGGAGGGGTAATACGACGCCCATGTTGGCGGCTACCGGCTCGATGATCACCGCGGCGATGTCTTTGC
>CAZFEA010000481.1:0-2138 GCA_964518085.1 uncultured Dehalococcoidia bacterium | reverse complement strand
CCCGGTTATTCTTCTTGTCCACTTCAAGCATGTGGTAAGTGGCAGCTTTGACACCCAATTTCAGTTCATGTTTTGCCGGGTTGTATTTTTCTCCGTAGCAGGTTGCTTTCAATTCTGTGTCTGAGAGCTTATGGACCTCAAATCGTTTGAAAATAAGTCCCTTAGCATCAAAAAGGTAGATCAGCTCATTGAGCCACTCAAGGAGGAGGGCTTCGATGTCATCGGCGGTGACGGAAACCTCATGGGCAACGGTCTCCGCCAGCTTGTCCGGTTCGGTGATGATGGAAAAAAGGCCATAGGCGGCGCTGGCAAAGGCCTCGGGCAGGTCGCTGCCATAAGCGACGATGCCGGTATCCGCGGTATGTTCGATAAGCTCAAAACGCATGGTGGATTGAGAGATTGAAAAATTGAAAAATTGTAAGATTGCAAGATTGTTGCGAAAATGTCGCCGTCTCCCCCTTTGAAAAAGGGCTAATCCCCCTTTTTCCCCCTTTTGCGAAAGGGGGAGGTAGACTGGGTCTCCTCGCGATGATAGGCCATTTTCATCCTTGATGGAGCCGCCTGGCAAGGGGGCATGGATGATTGCTCAGAAGGTCATTGCTTCGCCGCGCAGGTACGACAGGCTTTCTAGCCTGTCGCTGCAGGCTGGAAAGCCTGCAGTACCTTCAATCTTTCAATTTGTTCTTTGCTTTCTGGACTGTCTGTCTCAAGCTACGCACCGCAGCCGCAATGTCCGGGGCGCTGACCACGGCTGAGATAACGGCCACGCCATCGGCGCCGGCGGTTATGACCGGCCCGGCATTGTCCCGGCTGATTCCTCCAATGCCCACCAGGGGCATTCCGGAAGCGAGCTTTATTTTCCTCAAGGACTCGGGACCGATGGGTTCCCCGGCATCGGACTTGCTGGCCGTGGCGTAGATCGCCCCGACGCCGAGGTAGTCGGCGCCATCGCGCTTTGCCGCCAGCGCCTCCTCGACCGTACCCGCTGAGGCCCCAATGATCTTTCCCTTTGCCATGAGCTTTCTGGCGATAGCCACCGGCATGTCATCGGGTCCAAGGTGAACGCCATCAGCGTCCAACGCCAGGGCGATATCCACCCGGTCATTGATGATCAAAGGTACCCCGGCTTTACGGCAGATTGCCAGGGCGCCGTGTCCCATTTCCAGTATCTGCCTGGTAGTGGCGGTTTTCTCCCGCAACTGGATTATGCCTGACCCGCCACGGACGGCCTCGGATACTACTTCCCCGGCGCTCCGTCCCATTGCGAAGCTGAGGTCGACGATGACATAGACATCCAGGTCGAGCTTCATTCCAGTCCCTTAACCATAGATTTTATCATATCTTCATGCCTCTGGCAGAGGTCCCTGCTTCCGAGCTGTGCCGCCAGAAGCTCGGTCTGCCAGTGGGCATTGTACAGGCGGCAGTCCTTTTCCGGGCAAAAGGCCTCGCCGGTCAGTTGATAGAAGAGGGCCTGCATCACATATCCCTTCATCACGCTGGTCATACGAGGGTCATCGTGGTCCAGATACTGGCCACGGAACATTTCCTTGAGGTGAATATCGACACCGTCGGCCATTTTCATGGCCTCATACTGCTGTTTCAACAGGTAAAATTCCCTTGGCTTTGCCGGCGCCTCTACTACTCCACTGGTGGAAATCAAGCAGGGGAAACCGAGGACGACCGAGCGGGCATGGTAGCGCCGGTCATTTTCGTCGTAGGTGCCGATGAGCTGGTTGGTGAAAGCGATGTGAAGACAGTCCGGGCTGTTTTCCTGGGGGGCGAGCAACGACCGGAGGCTGTTCATCAGCAAGAAGCCGTCGTAGAGGAGACCAAAAAGGGGGCGCTCCGGGTTGGCGAGCCGCCGGCGTTCAAACTGTATCTCGCCGTAAAGGGGCTCGAATTGGTGATACGGCGCGGCAAGATTGCGCACTTTTATCCGGGCAAAACTGTGGGCTACGGTATCAAGCGCCTCTTCCCGGCGGCCTTCGGGCAAACTGCGGAAGTAGTGGGTGAAGAAATGGTACCTGATGGTGACCTTGAGGGCAGGCAGCCAGTTGGCCAGGTATTCCTTAATATTCTGCAGATCGAGGTTCCTGGAAGAGGGGTCCTCGTACAGGAAAACGCTTGGGGCTTTCATG
>CAZFEA010000480.1:430-2146 GCA_964518085.1 uncultured Dehalococcoidia bacterium | reverse complement strand
GCCTGTAAGTCTGGACCGACAGGCTGGAAAGCCTGTCTTACCGGTACCACAGGCGGCCCTGCCTGTGAGACATCGTTTTCAGACATTGTTTGGAGCATTATAGACCGTTTTGCGAAATGGGGAAAGTGCACCCGGTGAAGAAGCCGCGAAGGCTAGGCGACAGACGGGCGGGCGAGCCGCCACCGCCCTCCACCGCCGCTTCCCCCTGGCATCGCCCCTGCAGGCGCGCCCCTACGGGTTTTTCACCGAAATGCGGATTACCCGGTCATCGTCTGCGGTTGGGGCGCCGCGCCCGTCGCGGTTGCTGGTAGTTATGTAAAGTGCACCGTCGGGACCTTCCACTACATCCCTGAGCCGTCCAAAGGTGCCCGAGAAGAGGGCCTCGGTCTGCTCGACCTGCCGGAAGTCAGGGCCTTTCAGCACCACCCGGCGAAGGTGTGTGCCCCTGAGGGTGGCGACAAAAAGGTTGCCCTGGAATGCCGATAGGAGGTCGCCTCGATAGAAACTGATACCCGCCGGCGCCCAGGTAGTGGCCCCGGTTTGAATAAGCGGTGGGATGAAGCTTTCGCCTGTCTCTTCTCCCCTCACCACCGGCCAGCCGAAGTTGCCGCCCGGCCTGATGATATTCACCTCGTCCTGCGCCGCCTGACCATGCTCGGCGGCAAAGGGGACCCCGGTGGTCGGATGCCAGTCGATACCCTGGGGGTTGCGGTGTCCGAAAGAAAAGACGGGCAATCCCGGAAATGGGTTGTCCGCCGGGATCGACCCATCGGGGTTGAGCCGCAAAATCTTGCCCGCCAGGGACTTCAGGTCCTGGGAGTTGGAGCCCAGAGCGGCATCGCCGGTGGTAATGTACAGCTTGCCGTCAGGCCCGAAACGCAAACGGCCGCCATCATGGATCCTCTCCCCCGGTATGCCGTCAAGGATGGTAACCGGATCGCCGCCCTTGCCGTCCCTCTCGACAAACCGGACCACCTTATTAGTGAGGCCGCCGGACTCATTGCGGTAGGTAAAATAGGCGTATATGTGGTGGCTCTGCTCGAAATCCGGGCCCAGGGCGATGCCATGCAACCCGCTTTCGCTGACCGAGGCCACCGGCAGGACTATCACCGGCTCCGCTTGCAGGGTATTTCCAGTCTTCACCCGTATTCTGCCCGGGCGTTCAGAAATAAAGAGCCTGCCCCGGGGGTCAAAGGCGATGGCCCACGGGACTTCCAAATTCCTGACGAAAACCTCGGTTACCAGTTCTGCTCCGGCCAATGGCTTCGCTGCTGCCCGGGACGTCACCTGGGCTGTTGCTTTCGGCGCTGGTTCAACGGTGGCAGGGGGCCTGGTTGCCGCGGGGATTGCTTTTGCCGTTGCCTCCGGCGTTGGCTTTGGTTTCAGGGCAACCACGGGCTTCTCAGTTGCTGCAGGTGTGGCGGTCATCAGGGGCGCGGCTGTGGCGCCGGGCGCGCCGCCGGGCAAGGCGCTGACCTGGGTAGGTTGAGGCGTCGGCCCGGTATATGCCGGCCCTCCGGGCCCTGCCGGCCCGCAGGCATTTGCCGCCACTGAGGTTGCCAGAGCTAAAAATAATACGAATCGTGTTTTCATGATGGATTGGACCTCAAGCCGTACCCGCGGGCCGACGCGGCTACGGTGGATCGCGCCACCGGCAATGCAAGGGCCAGCCAACGGCTCGCGGCTAGGGTGATTCCCACCACCGGTAATGCAACA
>CAZFEA010000480.1:0-420 GCA_964518085.1 uncultured Dehalococcoidia bacterium | reverse complement strand
CATCATCGCGGCTACGGTGTGCCTTTCCCACTACGGATATATCTGGTTGCCGTTCTCATCTTCGAGGATGATGGCATTCTCCGGACAGCTTTCAGCCGCTTCCCATAGCTTGTCCTCGTTCACCGAAGCGGGGTCCAATAGCTTCGCCTTGCGGCCGTTCAGCTTGAATACGGTTGGCGCCACGGCTATGCAGTTGCTGGCGCCGGTGCACAATTTGGAATCAACTCGTACCTTCATTGGGGTCAAACCTCCGTCTGCGTTATCCTCCCATTATAGTTGACGCCCGGTTAAGAAATCATAAAAATTTGAATGCCGGATATCACAAAGGTATGAAATCCGGCACGGCATGGTTTCCAGGTCCTAATCCGGACAAGCCGGAGCCGAGAAATATTGTATGGCAGAACTCCAACGATAGATCGG
>CAZFEA010000479.1:0-2158 GCA_964518085.1 uncultured Dehalococcoidia bacterium | reverse complement strand
CACGAGAATTGCCCTTTTGTAGCACATTTTCTTTTTTTGGTCAAGATCTTTTTCAACGGAAACATAAGGCTTGTCATGTGGACATATGTTGTGTATAATGTTGTGTAAACAATCGCCCATGCTCGCCGGCGAGCGCCATGAACTATGAAAAACCGTGTCCGCACAGGCAGGGATCCGCCAGAGGCGGATGGTACCGGCATTTCGGACCAATTGAGGCTAAAAAGATATTATGTCACGAAAGAAGATAATCCAGGTGCCAATGGATCAAGGTTTGCTTGAGGAACTGGACTCCCTGGGAAAGAAATCGGGGCGTGCCCGTGCCGGACTGATACGGGAAGCTGTGGCGCGCTATGTTGCCGATTTGAAGAACGAGGAGCTGGACCGTATCTATCAGGAAGGATATCGCAAGTTTCCGGAAGATTTGTCCTGGGCTGAAGCGCAGGTGAAAATGCTTCCTGAAGTCTGGGGAGAGGAATCCTGGTGATGAACCGGGGAGAGGTTTGGTGGGCAGATCTTCCCAGTCCGATGGGGCGCCGACCGGTGGTCCTGCTTTCGCGAGATGCTGCATACCCGGTCAGAAACGCAGTGACAGTGGCCCCGATAACACGTACCGTAAGGCAAATTCCCGCTGAGGTGAAGCTTGGCCCCGATGATGGCATGCGCGATGTATGTGCCATTGTATTGGACAACATCAGCACAATCCCGAAGCATCAACTGATCCGACACGTCACAACTTTGTCCGCACACAAGATGCAATCAGTGAGCTCCGCAATCAAGTTTGCCCTGGCGCTGGACTAATTTCAGGAGGTCCTGCCATGATGGACTTTGGCTGGGGTTTCGGCGGGATGTTCCTCGGAGGACTGCCCATGATGCTGACGCACGGGATTTATTGGGATCATCGGTAATGCAAGGGCGAGCCATCGGCTCGCGGCTACGGTGCGGCGCAACAGGCTGAGTGCGCCCTCACGGGCCGGTCTTCCCCCCCCCTTGAAACCTGGAAATTCGCTGTTGTTTGGTGCTTGGTGCTTAGGATTTCGGATTTGCGCTAGTGTACATGTCCGGGAAAAAACGGTGACCCCCTCTTTGGCGGGCTTACCTGGGCGGCAAGGGTGGGCCGGCCGTTCTTCAGGCCGACGATGGTTATCTCCTTGCGCGGAATGCGACGCCCCATCTCATAGCCGATTTTGCCGGTTACGCCGGGGAAGTTATCGGTCAGGCCCAGGCCGACCAGTATCGAACGTGGATCATCGCCGCGCCCGGTCCAGATGGCCTCGGCCACCAGGTTGACGGCGTCGTAGCCCAGCACGGCAAAGGCGTTTTCCGGCGGGCGCCCATACTCGGCCCGGTAGGCGGCGATGAACTTCTTGACCCGGTCCGGGCCGGCCTGTTCATCCATGAGGGCATGGGTGGTAAAGAAGACATTATCGGCATGCGGCCCGGCGATTTCCCTCAGCCTCGGTGTGTCATAGGCGTCGCCGCCGAAGATGGGCTGGCTAAATCCCGCTTCCCGGAACTGCTTGACAACCGGACCGACATGGTCGGGACCGGAGGCGATGTACAGCATCTCCGGTGAATTGACCTCGCGTTTCAGCCTGCCTATCTGGCCGGAAAGATCCTTGTTTCCACTGCGGTAGTTGTCCTCCACGACGACCGTACCGCCAAGCTCCTTGTACCTGGCCTTGAAATGGTCCCTGAGCATTACGGTGTATTCCATCGAGCTATCGTAGAGCAGGTAAGCCGTTTTCAGCTTCATGGTAGAGAAGGCATATACGGCGGCGGCTTCGGCCTGGGCATCGTCGCTGAAGGCGGCCAGGAAAAGGAGGTCCTTCACCCGCTGTGGCAGTGTGGGCGAAGTGGCGCCGGAGGTCAGGAACACGGACCCGGCGGCCGCGGTAATGGGAGCGGCATAGAGCACCATGTCGCTATCGCTGAAACCAATGACCACGGTAACCTTATCCCTCTCCACAAGACTCCTGGCCGCCTCTTCGATGGTCTGGCGATCGGTCTTCCCGTCGTACAGGACCAGTTCGACGGCGCGGCGGCGGATGCCGCCGGAGGCATTTATCTCTTTCACCGCCAGTCTGGCCCCATTGGCGGACGGGACATCCAGGGAAGATTGTGAGCCTTCGAGGTTGTAGATAGCGCCGATGCGGATGGG
>CAZFEA010000478.1:0-2170 GCA_964518085.1 uncultured Dehalococcoidia bacterium | reverse complement strand
ATGACTTTCGATGACATTCCAGGAGACTTCTATGGTATACAAAGGGTATCCACAGCTTTATGAGGAACTTGATCAAGAGAGAAGCCGGATAAGGCAAACTGACGCCGGACGGCAGCACCAGGCGGGAAAGCTCACCGCGCGGGAGCGAATAGACTATTTCTTTGACCCGGGCACCTTCAATGAAATAGGCATGTTCGTCAAGAACCGGACGGTAAATTTCGGCATGGACCGGAGGGAGATACCCGCCGAGGGGGTAGTCACCGGTCACGGAAAAGTCAACGGCCGCCCGGTCATGGTGGCCGCCCAGGACTACACCGCCATGGCGGGAACCTGCGGTGAGTACCACGGGATAAAGTTCGCCCACGCGGTAGACCTGGCCAGGGAAATGGGCATACCTTTTGTCAGCATGAACGATTCGGCCGGCGCCCGGCTCCAGGAAGGTACCGATGCCCATGAGGCTTACAGCATGCTGCTTCACTCCCACATCCTGGCCTCCGGGGTCATTCCCCGGATCGCCCTGCTCATGGGGTACACCCTCGGCGGCCAGGCATACCAGTCCGTGGTGCAGGATTTCGTTGTCCAGTGCAAGAATACCGGCTTCCTGGGGGCCGCCGGGCCGGCCTTCATCAGGACGCTTACCTCCGAGGAAATAGACCTCCCGGCGCTGGCCGGATGGAAATCCCACGCCGTTAAGTCGGGTCAAACGCACCTGGTCGCCGAGGACGATAAAGACGCCATGGACAGGACGAAGGAGGTCCTGGGTTTCTTTCCCTCCAACAACCGGGAAAGACCACCCCGGTGGGAGAACGCCGACGATCCCGAGAGGACCGTTCCCGACCTGGAATCCATCGTGCCCGCGGAGCCTTTCCGGCCCTTCGACATGCACGAGGTCATCGACCGGCTGGTTGACGGCGGTCGCTTCTTCGAGAGTTCAAAGCATTACGCCCGCAATATGATAACCGGCTTCGCCCGGTTTGACGGCAGGTCTGCGGGAATAGTGGCCAACCAGCCGCTCCATGCCGCCGGCTGCCTGGACATAGACGCCGCGGACAAGGCCGCCAGGTTCGTGAGGTTGTGCGACCTGTTCAATATCCCCATCGTCACCCTTCACGACTGCCCCGGGTACATCATAGGCTCGGACCAGGACTGGAGGGGCATCCTGCGCCACGGCGCGAAGTTGCTCTATGCCTGGGGGGACGCCACCGTGCCCCTCATAGCGGTTGTTCTCAGAAAATCTTTCGGCGGCGCCCACTACGGGATGCTGAACAAGAACATCGGGGCCGATATGGTATTCGCCTGGCCTTCGGCTAAAGTTACTATTGTCGGCGCCGAGGCCGCGGCGGCGGTCATCTTCGCCCGCGAAATCAAGGAGGCGGCCAATCCGGCGGAGGTACGGCAGCGAAGAATACAGGAATTCAGGGAGACATATGAGAACCCGTACCGCTCGGCGGAAAGGGGCTATACCGACGACATCATCATGCCCTGCGACACGCGAAAGGTGATCAACCGGGCCCTGGACCTCCTGGAAAACAAGAAGGTCTCCCGGCCGTGGAAAAAATACTCCAACATCAACCTGTAAAGGGCTTGACTTTCCAGTTGCTGGAAGGTATATGCTATCTTCAACAGGAGGCAAACAAACCATGAAAGCGGCGATGACCATCGGCGAGCTGGCAAGCGAGCTCAGGCTTAACTCGAAAACCATCAGGTACTATGAAGAGGTCGGGCTGCTGCCCCGGCCAAAGAGAAGCGAGTCCGGCTACCGGCTTTATTCAGGACATGAAGCAGACCGACTGCGGCTGGTAAGAAGGGCGAAAATGCTTGGCCTGTCCCTGGCCGAAATAAAAGAGCTGGTGGAATATGCCATTGACGGGCGTTGTCATGCCCTGGAACAGAGGCTGCTGACGCTGGTGGAGACAAAGCTGGGTGAGATCGACCAGAGAATGCGCGACCTGGCGACGCTACGGGAAGAGCTGACCCGGTACCGGCTTGACCTGTCGCGAAGGCTGTCATCCGCCTGTGGCCAGGAGCCTGCCCCGGTGCCATCTTCTTCGTGCGGGTGTGTATCGGTCAGGACCTGAGCAATCAGCCATGCCCCCTTGCCAGGGGGCGCCATGAAGTATGAAAATGGCTGATCATCACGAGGAGGCCCAGTTCACCTCCCCCTTTCGCA
>CAZFEA010000477.1:0-2189 GCA_964518085.1 uncultured Dehalococcoidia bacterium | reverse complement strand
CTGTTTCTTAAATCCCCCTTAGTCCCCCTTTTTCAAAGGGGGAGACGGCGGTATTCTCGGAGCAAGTTCGGATTTGCAGCCAAAGCAACCGCTCTTTCGCGGGAGCGGGGAAAATCATTGACAACCAGTTGGTAACATGCTATAAGTTGCAGACCATAAATGTGAGTTGAGGAAACCATGCAGAGATTACAATGTGATGTCCTGGTGATAGGGGCAGGTCTGGCCGGCGCCTGGGCTGCAGCCAGGGCAAAAGAAATAGCGAACAACGTCGTGCTTGTCGAGATAGCCAGGATTGGCAAAAGCGGCAAGAGCGCTTTTTCGGGAGCGGGCATACTATGCCCTGAGGACTCGGATGACAGGGATGCGTGGCAGCGCGAAATAGTCCAGAAGGGTCAATTCATGAATGACCAGGACTGGGTGTCGCTCATGCTGGCGGACCAACCCAAACGCCTCAGGGATATGGAACAATGGGGCCTGGTCTTCGAGCGCGATGAAAAGGGCAAGGTGTACCGGCATGTCGGCCTCAATCACCAGAACACCCGGATCACCACCATCGATAGCCTGCAAATGATGGAGGTGATGAGGAGAAGGCTGGAGGCTATCGGGGTTACCTTCCTGGAAAGAGTGATGGTTGCCAGGCTGCTTACGTCGGATGGCGCCACGCCCACTGGCGGGTCAGTGGTAGGGGCGATCGGTTTTCAAACCAGGACCGGAGAGACGGTGGTCATCAACGCTTCGGCCACCGTAGTGGCTTCGGGCGGCGCCGGGCTGTTTGGGGCCGGCGCTGAAGGGATTGCTCAAGCTTATTGGGCCGGAGCCGGGGTCTCCGGCATGGAAAACTGCAAGTGCTTTGATGAGATGGGGTTTGAAGACAAGTATATCGGTGTCCACCTCAATACCTATCAACGCCTGGGCATGAGGCTGTTCAATGCCTCCGGTGAGCGGTTCATGGCGCGGTACTTGCCGGAACTGGTGGAAAGGGGAAAACGGGAAGACCTCGGCCTGGCCATCGTTGCCGAGGGGCTGCAGGGAAGGGCTCCGATCTATATGGACCTGAGGCACCTTGACAAGGGTACCCTGGACAAGCTCTACACGCTGCCCACTACATCTCAGATGGTCAACGCCATGAAGGAAGAAGGAATCGATTTCCGGGAGCGCCCGGTTAAATATGTTGTTACTTCGGGGCCGGTCCAGATACGGTGCGGGGGCATCCGGGTCAATATTTTTGGCGAAAGCAGTCTGCCGGGTCTTTATGCCGCCGGGGAAGCCAGCGGCTACCCGGGGCACGGAACTTACTCGGTAGGCGGCGCCAATCTCGCCTTTTGCTGTGTCGGTGGATACCGCGCCGGGGAGTTTGCCGCCAGATTCGCCAGGGAAAACGGCAGTAGGCCGGTGAATGAGGCCCAGGTGAAATATTTCGCCGCCAGGATAGCGCAGCCGCTAAGGGCCAGGAAAGGTTCCAAACCGGGCCGTCTCTTCGACGAGGTACACAGCTATCTATGTCCTGCCCGCCGGTCTATATACCGGGATGCCGAGAGCATCAACGATGTACTGTCCAGGATTGGTGAGTGGAGGGGTAGAGCCAGGGCTTTGAAAGCCGATGACCCGCATGAGCTTGTCAGGGCCAGCAAGCTGGAGCCCTATCTTCAGGTCGCGGAGCTGATTTTCCGCGGCAGCCTTGCTCGCGAGGAGACCAGGGCGAACAACATCCGGATCGATTTCCCTTTCAAAGACAATGCCCGGTGGCTCAAATGGCTGGTGCAAACCAGTAGCGGCAAAGGGAGGTCATCGATCAGAGAAGTGCCGATACCCCTTTATCGCTACCCGGTCAGGCCGAAGGAATACACCCGGATCCCCGTGAACCTACCGTATACCAGGCAACAGCAGTGACGTCCGGGTAGGTCGCACGAAATGTAAAAGGAGGCTGGGAATGTCAAGAATAGCGATCAAACTGCAGACGGTGATGGTGCTGGTGATGTTAACCGGCGCGGCGTGTACCTACGGCTCAGGCGGCACGCCGGCGCCGCCTTCGAAGGAAACGGTGGCCGCCGGGCCTGTTCAGCCTTCGCAGCAGGGGGAATGGGACCAACTGGTGAATGCTGCCCGGAGGGAAGGCAAGCTGATGATTTATTCCACCCCGAGCGGCGAGCTGGTGCGAGAGGTGGGACAGGCCTTCGAGAAGAGGTTCG
>CAZFEA010000476.1:0-2234 GCA_964518085.1 uncultured Dehalococcoidia bacterium | reverse complement strand
AACTATGTCTTACTAATTTTTCCATTTCACGCAAGACTTCAGATCTAAGGGACTATAGTCCCCTCTCCCTTGACGGGAGAGGGTCAACGCCTTACTCGGTCCCCTCTCCCTTGATGGGAGAGGGTCAGGGTGAGGGTGATGTTTCGTTCAATCCCCTTTATATTTTACTCCAACGGCGCGGGATTCGTCAGGGCGCGATACATCAATCCCACAGGTTTGACAAATCAATCGTCCATGCTGGCCAGCGAGCATCACTGCGCAGTGAAAGGAATGTCGCACAGGCGGGGACGCCTGTGGTACTGGTATTTTCGGTTACTCGAACAGTGCTCCTACCGAAGTCCCGCTATGGATGCGGCTGATGGCCTCGCCCAGCAGGGGCGCCATGGACAGAAGGGTCATCTTCGGTAACTTTTTTTCCGGCGCCAGCGGCAGGGTATCGGTGACTACCACTTCCTTGACCTTGCTTTCTGAAAGATTCTTGATGGCCGGGCCGGAGAAAACGGGATGGGTGCAGCATGCGGAAACTTCCACCGCTCCGTTGTCCATGAGCAGGTTGACGGCATTTACCAGGGATCCGCCGGTATCGATTTCATCGTCTATGGTCAGCGCCCGTTTCCCTGTGACATCTCCAATGAGAGTAATGGCTTCTGTCTTACCTTCATTGCCGATCCGTCTCTTGGCAATAATGGCCAGCGGCGCGCTCAATCTCTCCGCCATGTCTCTGGCCCGCTTGGTAATTCCGATGTCGGTGGCTACGATAACCAGGTCGTCCAGGCTGTTTACCTTCTTATAGTAATTCGCCAGCATGTACAGCGCGGTCAGTTCATCCACAGGGATGTTGAAGAAACCCTGTATTTGCCCGGCATGGAGGTCCACCGTAAGCAGGCGGTTGGCGCCGGCTACCGTCAACAGATCAGCCAGCAGGCGGGCGGTAATGGGCACCCGGGGCTGGTCTTTCTTGTCGGTCCGCCCGTAGGCATAGTACGGCACCACGGCGGTAACCCGGCCGGCCGATGCCCTCTTGAAGGCATCCAGCATAATGAGCAGCTCCACCAGGTTCTCATTGACCGGCGAGGCCAGCGGCTGGATGATGAAAACGTCCCGTTCCCTCACGTTCTCCTGTATTTGTACGAAAATGTTGTCATTGCTGAACTTGAATATCCTGGCTTGACCCAGAGGCACGTTCAAATATTCGCAAGTGGCCCTGGCAAGGGCGGGATGGGCATTGCCGGTAAAGATTTTGAGTTCGTCCAAGACTGGTCTCCTCGTTGTAATTACCTCGTTCCCATTATTTCCCCTGGTATGCGGGTTTTCTTTTTTCCATAAAAGCCTTGATTCCCTCCAGGTGGTCCCGGGAGGAGGCGGTAATATTCAAATAGGCTGCGGCCGCCGTCATTGCCGTCTCGAAGTCCATCCCAAGTCCCTGGTATGTCTGTAGCTTCGACAGTCGAAGGGCGATGGGCGGCCCTTCGGCCAGCTTTGTGGCCAGGGCGTAAGTCTCGTTTGCCAGTGTCTCGGCAGGGACCACCTTGTTCAGCAGTCCCATCCGATAAGCCTCTTCGGCGCCATAAAAATCGGCGGTATAGACCATTTCCAGGGCCTTCCCCAGGCCAACCAGGCGCGGCAGTAGCCAGGTGCCCCCTGAATCGGGTGTCAGCCCGATACGCGTGAAACCGACGGAAACCCTGGCGCCGGCAGACGCGATGCGCAGGTCGCAGCACAGGGCGAGGTCCAGCCCTCCGCCGATAGCATCGCCGTTGATCATGGCGATGGTCGGTTTTTCCATCCTGATGAGTTTTATGAAGCTTGAAGAAGATTCCGGAGGCAGGCGGCCGGTCCTGATGTCGCCATATAAACTGCGTACGTCTTCGGCCTCTTCGAGGGAGACCTTCCCGGTCCTGATATCGCGGTAGCGAAAATCTCCTCCGGCGCAGAAGGCCTTCCCGGCGCCGGTGATCACTACCACCCTGGTTTGCCCATCCTCAGTTACATCCGCCAGGGACCTGTTGAATTCCGCTAGAAGTTCTTCGTTAAGGGAGTTAAGTCTCTCCGGCCGGTTCAGGGTAACGGTAGCGATGCCCTGGACCTTCTCCAGCATTACAGTTTGCATTGACAAATCAAAGTGTAAGAAACGACCGGAACCACGAATAAACACGAATAGAACGCATAGAGTTACCGCGGGCTAGACGGGCTAACCAGAGAGACCCCCGTCAGGCGGGTCTCTCTGGTTAGCC
>CAZFEA010000475.1:0-2248 GCA_964518085.1 uncultured Dehalococcoidia bacterium | reverse complement strand
TCGCGCTCCAGGTAGGTCTGGACGTAAGCCGAGTGCCAGAGGAATATGTCCCGCCGCCGGGCGGGCTGCTACGTATATGGGCGCTAAAAAACTAGGTACCTGCCCGTAAGGAAAATACGTATCCGTAACAATTACCTCCGATGCCCTGATTCACCGACAATATAGGCAATCAACCCGGAATGGGATTGAAGATATATACCCTGACCGAAGGACCTTCGCATGGAAAAGACACAACGACTGTTCATTAACCTGCTGGCCATTATTGCCATCATCGGCGCCCTGTTGCCGCCCACCGGTTACACCGCGCGGGCGGCCAACCCCGACCTCTTATTCCAGTATTTTCCTCCCGACCCGCCGATAACCATTCCGGCCATCACCCCCTGGGGTCTGCCGGCTTACTCGGGCGAAGCCGCCCTGGAGCCCCTCCCCGATTCGTTCAACATCGTGGAACGTCCCGCCTGGTTTGACGGCATTCCCGCGACCATACGCCCATTTCCCCGGCCCAGCCACGGTCGAAGCGGGGTCGAGTCGAAACATGCCGACATGTGGGTGCTCTTCTTCCCCGATGGCACGCCGGTACCCCAGCCGCCCCTGATAAACGCCGTACCCAAAAATGCCCTTGCCGCGGCGCCGGGGATCGATGTGGATAACGTGGCCCGCTTCTTTTCCGCCAACTGGGAGATCCATGTGGTACTGGTCGCCCCGGGCTATGTCCCGGGCACGATCAAGAGCATCGTTGACATAGCCAATCCTGACCTGGTGCTGGAAGACCTCCAGACCAATATCTTTGTCACCTTTCCCATACTTCCCCGCACCTTTACCATTCCCGACCTGAAGCTGAACAACCTGGCGGTAAAAGAGGCCATGTTCGAAGGCAACATCGTCCGGTTTGTGGACTACGACGTCGGAGAAGCGGAATTCCAGGAGAAGCCGCTGTACCTGTTCCGCAAGCCCTCGGGCGAGTATTCGGGCAAAGCGGTGTTGTCCACCATTCCGGGTATGCCGCACAGCAGCTCGGTCTGGGAGGTGTTTATCGTTGAAGTGCCGGCGGACTACGTGGCGGACACCATCCGCTCCGAGGACGCGGCCCTGGCCAGCGGCTACCGCATCATCCGCGGGGGAGACATCTTCGCCGCCGTGGAAACGGTGGCCGGCCTGCGCACCGTTTTCCCCGATTTCATGAAAATGCTCACTCCCACCGGGAAATTCAGCAAGGCGCGCTTTCCCTTCGAGGCAAGTTCCATACGCCAGCCCTACCACGCCGACCCGCGGGTAAACCAGGCCACTATCGGTTACCTGGACAAGTTCACCATCAATGAGGTTGAGGTCAACCGCATCGCCAAACTGGAAGCCGGCGTGGAACCCGACGCCATCCAGCGCGAGCAGGTAGGCGGCGAGGCCACCCAGGGTAGCCAGTTGGTGCTGCCGCCATGGGTGGCCCGGCAGCTCCTGGTGCAGCAGAACGGCAGGTTGGCCCATCTCAACCAGGCTGAAGTTGACAGCATGCCCCTGGCCGAAATCATTGCCCGCGGCCAGGCCCTCTTCGAGCGTGAAATATTCGAGGAAGACGGCGCCGGGCCGGCCTTCAATACCTACTCGTGCGCCAGTTGCCACGGCGCCCCGTTTATCCGGGGTACCGAGCCGACCGCCGGCGGCAGCGGACCGCGTTTCCGCAACGCCCTGCAGCCCACCGACACCGGCCCCAAGACCAGCCGCAACACACCCCATCTCTTCGGCGCCGGCGTCCGGGAACAACTGGGCAAGGAGCGCGGCGCCCTCACCGGCAACATGGCCCAGCCCTTCAACTGGAAGGGTAATGTACCTACCGTTCGCGACTTCACCAACGGCGCCCTCAACGGTGAAATGGGCTTGCAATCGGTGGAAAAGGTGGCTGAGATAGCCAAAGTGACCCTGGCCCAGGCGGCCACCCTGGACCCGGACCGAGACGGCAAGGTCAACGAGATGACGGTGGGCGATGTTACCGCGATGACCGCTTTCCAGGCCAGCCTGCCCCGGCCCTACCAGATCAACAGGTCCGACCCGGCGGTCATCAGGGGCAGACAGCTATTTGAAACCACAGGCTGCGCCTCGTGTCATACCCCGGTGCAAACACTAAAATCAACTTTCCTTGAGCTTCCCAATCCCCAGACCACCGGCGTCATACGGGTCCCCCTGGGAGACCCCGAGGTCGAAATCTATTCCGACATGAAGACCCATGCCATGGGGCCGCTGCTGGCCGAGCCGGGCC
>CAZFEA010000474.1:0-2256 GCA_964518085.1 uncultured Dehalococcoidia bacterium | reverse complement strand
TAGCGGCACGGCGTGCCGTGCCGGATGCCCCGGTACCTGTTACTATACCTGATACCTGTTACCTGTTACCTGATACCCGTACCTATCACCTGTCATTCTTAACGCTGAAGAGGTAATCCATGGTTGATTCTAACAACGTGAATGTTGAGGGCTTGCAGAAAGCAGTTGCCGAAATCAAGGCCGACAGAAACAAAGCCCGGCGCACCCAGAAGATCAGCGGTCAATGGCTATTCCACCCCGGAGGCCCCCAGTTCCAGGCCGAGGTGGTCTTTGAGGGCGGCAAGGTGGTCATGGAATCCGACGGCGCAACCAACATGGGAGGGGAAGGCCGGCGCCCGGGACCGCTACACTACTGCTTCTACGGCCTGTTGTCCTGCTATACCAGCATCTTCGTGGCCACCGCCAGTACGATGGGCATAAAGCTCAGGAAGGTAACTTCGCAGGTGGAGGCCGACCTCGACTTTTCCAGGGTTTACGGGCTTTCCATGGACCCTATTGTCAATGGAGTCCGGGTGCTGCTCAAGGTGGATTCGGATGCCACTAGAGATAAGCTTGAGGAAGCCAACCGCCTGGCCCACCAGCGCTGCCCGGCAGTCTACTCCCTGACCGAACGCATTAAGATTGATGCCAGGCTAGAGTCAGTCTGAACAGTCCAGTAGCAGCACGTTGCACGTGCCTCCCGTGGCGGCACGCTGCCGCGTGCCTTCTCTTTCAATCTTCCAATCCACGTGGAGGCCGCCATGATTGTCAAACAATTCGTCAATGAAGGTCTCGGCAACAGTTCCTACCTGGTGGCTTCCACAGTAGACAGGGTCGCTCTGGTTGTTGACCCGCAACGGGATGTTGACGTATATGTCAACGCCGCCGCGGAGCTGGGGGTCACCATCACCCATGCCCTGGAAACCCATCTCCATGCCGACTTTGTTTCCGGAAGCCGCGAGCTGGCAGCAAAGACCGGGTGTCACATCGGCGCCAGCGCCGGCGCTAAACTCGAGTTTCATCATCTTTCTTTGAAAGAAGCCGACCGCATCAAATCAGGCCGGATGGTGGTCACCGTACTGGACACACCCGGGCATAGCCCCGATCATATTTGCTACCTGTTAACGGAAGAAGGAAGCCGCCGGCCGGCGGCCCTTTTCAGCGGCGGGGCGCTTGTCGTTGGCGGGGCGGCCCGGACTGACCTCCTGGGACATGAGCACACTCATTCCCTGACCCATCAACTCTATCACACCATCCGCGAGAAATTAATCCTGCTGCCCGACAACACCCGGGTCTATCCCACCCATGGCGCCGGCTCATATTGCCTCGCCGCCACCGGCGCCAGGGCAGAGCGGGTGACCACCATAAGACGGGAAAAGAAGCACAACCGGCTCATTGCAATTGCTTCGGAAGAAGATTTCATCAAGACAGCCCTCGAAGGGCTCCCCCGTTACCCGGCCTATTTCACCTTCATGCCGGGACTCAACCGGAAGGGTCCTCCTTTGCTCGGCGACCTGCCGGTCCCGCCGGCACTCAAGCCGGCGAAGGTGAAGCAACTTGTGGACCAGGGTTACCTTGCGATGGACACGAGACCTTTCCATGAGTTCGCCCGCGGGCACATACCGGGCGCCATCAATAACCCCTTACGCCATGCCTTTGTCAGTTTCCTGGGATGGGTAGCGCCGTTTGGCAGCCCGTTGATCATTGTTCCCGCAGAAACGAAGGATATCGAAGAAATCGTCCGGCAGGCGATACGCATCGGCTACGACAATCTCGCCGGGTATCCCGAAGGAGGGATGAAGGCATGGATGGACGCCGGTTTCCCGGTTGATAGTTTCGATCTCACCACGCCCGAGGAGGTTTACCAGGAAATCCAGACGGGCAAAACCAGGCTGCTGGATGTGCGGATGGAATCGGAATGGAAGGCAGGGCATGCCCCCGGGGCAACGCATATTGAACTGGGAGAACTCCAGCGGCGCATTACCGAAGTGCCCTCGGGTTCGGCCCTTGCCGTAACCTGCTCCCTGGGCAACCGGTCCAGCACCGCAGTGAGCATACTGAGGAAAGCAGGATTTAAGAGGGTCAAGAACGTCGCCGGCGGCATGACGCGGTGGAAAGAAGCCAGGCTGCCCCTGGTCAGAGGCTAGATGCGAGATCCGATAGGCGGGAGGCGGATGAGGAAGGGGAGGGGACTGTTCGACTGTTCGACTGTTCGACCGTTCAGACTGTTCAGACTTCGGCACGGCACGCCGTGCCGCTACGGACTGTTTGACTGTT
>CAZFEA010000473.1:0-2267 GCA_964518085.1 uncultured Dehalococcoidia bacterium | reverse complement strand
GGGGACCCGCTTAGCGGGCCCGGGTCCGGTCCCGCCGCCGGGATTCCTGCCAGTTCGAGCTGGTTCTTTATTAAACCGGCATAGGGGTCGGCATTCCGGTAAAGCACCGCCATCCGGTGAAACGAAACGCCCGTTTCCGCCTCTCTAGCCAGGCGGCGTATCACCCAGCGGACCTCGTCGCGGGCATCAGGCGTGATGGTAATGTGGCTGGCCAAATAGTCCCCGGGCGCAGGGGCCGCGGCCTGGGCGGGGCCGAAAGCCGCCTCCAGCCGGGAAGCCAGCCGCAGGGTCTCGTCGTCCACCGGCTCCTCACCGCACAGGCCCAGGATTACCGCGCCCCGGCCGTGTGTCCCCACAGCGGAAACCAGACTGAGCTCAGCCGGCGAGAGACGGGGGATCAGAAAGAAGATGATGTCTCCCAGGTCCTGCAAGACGTTGGCGCAGGTTCCCGTAGTGACCGACGCGGCGGCGGCGCGGGCCAGTTCCTCACGGTCGTAATAGCCGGCAACCAGTCCCCGGTATTTCCGGTACCACGCCATCACCTGCGTCAGAAGCGGGCTCTTGTTTTCCAGTCTTGGGAGATCACTCTCAGGGACCATGGCCAGGGTGGTGAAGGTCCCCGCCAGGTAGTTGTGGAACGACGGTTGACCGGCTATGGCGCCCAGGGGCGACTGGCCGGCCATTTCGCCGGCGAAGCGCCTGATGGCAGCCAGGCGCATGACCGGCGAAAGCGGGGATTTCCCCTGCCCTGCCAGGGCCGGGCCGCCAATGTACTCGGCGAGTCTCGGCAATGCCATGAACCTGACATTCAGCAGACCATCGGGTTTGCCCAGGCTGCGCCGGAGCGACAGCCCGGCATGCGTGGCGGGAACGACCACGGTTACCGGGGCGAGCGGGTCGTGGCTCTTTGCCCTCGCGATCAGGGCGGCCAGCCGCCCCTGCGCCCCGGAACCATACCCCTCTAGAAAAAGCCGTTTATCGAGCATTGGCATTCGGGATTAAACAGCGAACCTGACTTTTTCCATAAGCCACCCGACCAGCCCCAAATCTACAATTTTTTCGGCAAGGCGACCGGCAAGGAGCAGTTCAACTTTTCCTTCCGGGTCGCTAAATGTTTCCAGTTTTTTGTCCCCACAGGTATGCACCACGTAGTAAAGCCTTCTGAAAATGCTGCCGTCGAACTGTTTCACGTAACTCTGGAACTCCTGCCAATTGGATTCTGACTTTATCTGAACCTGGTACCTGTCCCCGGATAACTGGTCTTCCAGCTCCAGGTCCAGGTACTTCTGCGTTTGTCCGAGGATCGAAACCCGTCGCCAGCCGGACCCCCTGAAGACCAGGTCAACCAGCGTTTCGAAATCCTTCCAGTGCAGGTTCTTCAGGCCTGACTCGACGCAGCCGGTCAACTGAACTCTCGCCTCCCGGATCTGGTTGTGAGCGACGCTGGGTTCATTATTGAGAACCCGTCTCAGGCTCTCCATCTGCTCTGGTCCCACCCTACAGAAAACTCCCCTGAAGGCCCCGATTTTAGCCACGATTCCGGGCAGCTTGTTGATTTCCATTCGATTTCCGGCGACGTCTCGGTCAGACCACCGCCCCTGCACTCGACGGAATTTTGACGTGCTGTCTTCCTCGACGTCCCCGGGAGCCAGCCTGCACCACCATATAGTGCCCCCGGAAAAAGCTATCCACAGATCGTCGGGAGTGGATTCGCGAATCGAGCGCAGGGCATTCACCTCCCTGGTAGCAAGCCCTGGCTTAAGACCTTCTTCTTCAATCAGTTGAACTCGGATTCTATCCCACCTGCCGTTGTTAATGTCGTCTAAAGATTGGCGGGCCCACCCGTTTCGCATAATCGAGTTGGCTATGCAGTCTTGCTGCCACTTACCCTTCTTCCCGAGCATGATGTAGAAGGCCCTGTTGAAGCCGATGTTCAATGGATGTCTCCTTTCGGACAGCTCAAAATGAAGCAAACGCCTGTTGCCTCTCGTTTTGGAAGTTTACTGTCGGCAAAGCGGTGCAGCTCATTTCGAATTGCTCAGTCCCAGAAGCCGGCGTGTGCAAATCTCAGGGCGACCTTGCCGCATTGCGGGCATATGTAGCGGGCGTCCGGCAACAGGAACGCTCCCCGCCCGTCATCAAGGTACCAGGAAAATACGGCGTTGCCCTCGTCCTCCCCCGGGGAGGTGGGCTCGCCCGGCTCCCTCAAGGAAGAATGGTTGTAAAAGGTGATATCCCCACCGCATTGGGGGCAGCGCCGGTCGCTG
>CAZFEA010000472.1:0-2284 GCA_964518085.1 uncultured Dehalococcoidia bacterium | reverse complement strand
CGGACGGGCTAATCATTAATCACCTTTTGGCTCCGGCTTGTCCGGGTTAGGAGATTACACAATGCCATGGGGGGACTGAGCAAGGTTATTCAAGAGTTCAAGTGAGTCTGACGAACAAGGTGAAGTAGCCATGTGAGAACCAGGTGCTAATTTAAAATGGTCCAATTACTTAACTGACTGCAGAGGTGAAATAGCCATGTGGAGAAATGTCAGAACCCTCAATTTCCCAATCTTCCAGTTTTCCAGTTTTTCAATTCTTCTGGCGGCAGCGCTGTTGTTTTTCGGATGTGTGGCCCAGCCGGAGCGCGCTACGCCCGTCCCACAACGGGAGGCGGTCCCCACCCGATCGGCCACGGACACCCGCGAACCCTGGCAGAAGACCTGGGATGCCACGGTCGCGGCCGCCAGACAGGAAGGTGAAGTGTTGGCCTACATCACGGCCGGGGCCGAGACGCAGCGTCTGTTGAACGATGCCCTGACAAGCAGGTTTGGAATTCAATTCAACTCCGTGATCATGCAGCGCGGCTCGGAGGTCACTGAAAGGATCACGCGGGAGGCCAGCGCCGGCCTTTACATAGTAGACATGATCATGCCTGGCACGACCACGATGGTTTCCGCGGTCAAACCGACCGGGTTGCTGGCGCCCATCGAGCCGCTTCTGATTCTTCCCGAGACCATGGACCCCAAAGCCTGGCATGGGGGGCGCCCGTTCCTTGACAAAGACACCATGATCGCCCCGCTGGCCGGGGCTTTCAACCGTTACGTTCTGCGGAACACCGACATGGTTAAACCCGACGAGATCAAGGATTTCTTTGACCTGCTGAACCCCAAGTGGAAAGGAAAGATGATCATCAATGATCCTACCTCGGCGGGCGCCGGCAACTCGTGGGTGTCGCTCTTGGTGAGAAACTATGGGATGGACAAGACCAGGGACTACCTGCACCAGTTTGTCAAACAGGAGCCGGTCATCACCCGGGACGGCCGCGTCCAGGTCGAGGCGGTGGTGCACCGCAAGTACCTTCTGGGCATCGCCCCTCGTGTCCAGATAACAGCCGATTTCATAGCGCTGAAGGCGCCTATCGCCCTGGTGAAGACGGTTGAAGGGGGGAACATAGCCGGGTCGGTAGGCCTGGCCGTCGCCAGGCGCCCGGGGCATCCCAACGCGGCAAGGGTCATCACCAACTGGCTGTTGACCAAAGAAGGGATGCAGACCTTCATGAAGGCATACGGGGCGCCGGTGGTGCGCAGAGACCTCGATTTTTCCGGGATCAACCCCATATACATGGCCGACCCGGATGAACAGGTGGTTCTGGACGATGAGGAGTCGCTGAGGGAAAAAGGGACGGTGCTGTTGCAACTGGCCAAGGAGGCGTTCGCCCCAATCATGCGCTGATCGGGTTTCTTGGGTTCTTTGAGGTTTGCGGGTTCCTTGACTTTACCGCCGATTTCGTAGGGGCAGACCTGCGTGTCTGGCCGCGGGCGAACACACAGGTTCGCCCCTGCGGGTCGTTCGCCGCACTAATTAAGTCGTGGAGGATAACATGGACAAAACAGTCATCGTCACCGGCGCCGCCGGCGTACTGGGCGGCGAAATCGCCCTCGCCTTCGGGAAAACGGGATGCAAGGTGGCCGTTAGCGACGTCAAAGTCCGCGGTCGCGGCGAGGAAATCGCCGCGCAGATAAATCAGGGACCGGGACAGGCATTCTTCCAGGTCGCCGATGTCAGGGATGCCGGGCAGGTCAATGCCCTCGTCGACGAGACATTGAACCGGTGGGGCCGGGTGGATGTGATCGCCTGCATCGCCGGGCAGTCCTTGGGGCGGCTAAAAGGCGATTTGAATGAAAAGCTGCTGATGGACCACAGCGAAGAGGACTGGGACCTGGTGGTGGACACGATACTCAAAGGTACCTTCAACTGCATCCGGGCGGTGGTCCCGCCGATGACCAGGCAAAAGGGCGGTCACATCATCATCATGGCCTCGGGCACCGGGCTGAGCGGGCGCATTAAGGTTGGCAGCTATGCCGCGGCCAAAGCCGGGCTCTACGGTCTCATGAAAACCGCCGCCATGGAGTTTGGCCCGGCGAACATCAGGGTTAACTGCGTCAACCCGGGGAGGGTGTGGCACCCGGGGGATGTGGTCAAGCCGACGGATGACGTGGTTATCCGCAGCGTCTTGAAACGGATAAATACTGCCGAAGAGGTCGCTAACCACTTTGTTCACGTCTCGCAGATGGACAACACCTCGGGTCAAATAATGACCATCGGCAGCCTGATCCTTCACTA
>CAZFEA010000471.1:0-2289 GCA_964518085.1 uncultured Dehalococcoidia bacterium | reverse complement strand
GTCACCTGCACCACCGTCCACGGAGCGAAAAGGAAGCCGAAGGTAACGGCAGCACTGGCGGCGGTCAAGGTCAACAGAATATTGTGCAGCCAGATGTGGGGACGCAATACCCAGGCCAGGCCGGCGCCGGCGCCGATGATTATGGCCGGCACCAGGGGCAGGAAAAAGCTGATGACATTGAATGTCCCCCAGGAAAACATCAGCGTGAATAGTATCCTCAACGCGGTCTTCAACCCCCAGTGCCTCACCAGGTAGAGCACCAGCCCGATGAACACCACGCTGGCGAAGAAGTAAATGAGGGCCGGACCGGCCGAATACTCCGGCAGTTCGATCTGCGCCGCCTCCAGGAATGCCTTTTGCTCGGCGGCCATGTAAAGGGCTATCGCCTGGGCAAGGACGAAGATGATTGCTGCCCAAAGCACCGGGTTCAATCTGGGCCTCCATTTTTCAAAGATTAGATTGATCGTTCGCAGGGGCGAACCTAGGTGTTCGCCCGCGGGCAGACAAGGTCTGCCCTACGAAATCCGTTTCCATTAGATGCACATTATAGCCCAACATTTGATAAGTTTGTCAGCTTTTCCGCGGCCTATTTTATGACTTCTTGACCGAAAGCCAATAACATGGGAGTGGTTGTCATTGTTTCTTAGCCGCGCGGTTTCCGCGCCGTAAAGAAGACAGTCCGCAGCCCCACGGTCCCCTGGCTCGCCCCGGGCGCGGAAACCGGGCCGCAGCGGGCCCTTATTTTGATGGAATCTAATAAAGAGCTCACACGGCGGAAATTCTTGCAGAGGGTCATTACCGGCATCGCCGCGGCGGTGGCCGCGGCGCTGGCCACCTTCACCTGCGCTTTTTCCCTGGGGCCGGCTTTGAGGCAAAGGAGAGGAGCGGCGGAGTGGACCGATATCGGACCGACCACCGATTTCAATCCCGGCACCCCGGAGATGGTTTCATGGACAGAAGAACAGACCGACGGGTTTATAACCCGGGAGGTGGACAGGGTGGTGTGGGCCTACACACCCGATGGAAAGAAGTTCACCGTCTGGAACCCCAAGTGCACCCACCTTGGTTGTCTGACCTACTTCGACGAGCGTGCCCGCACTATCAACTCCCCCTGTCATGACGGCATCTTCGCCCTGGACGGCCGCGTAATAGGAGGTCCGCCGCCGAGACCCCTGGACGAGCTACCCCGCACAGTAGAGAACGGCCGCTTGTTCGCCATATACAAAGATTTTCAGTTGGGTATTCCCGAGAAGGTTGAACTTTGATCAGCAGAAAGTTGCTCCCCGGCCTGCTCGTTACCGCATTGCTTGCCGTCGCCTGTCCCTCTGCCCCGGTTCCGGCCGAGGTGCCGACGCCGGCGGCCACGCCGCCTGCCGTTGCCGGCGCGCCAGCGGCGCCGGCCACCGCCACGCCGGCGCCAACAGTGACATCGGTGCCCATACCCGCCGAAGCGCCAACCCCGGCCACTCCAGCCCCGGAACCAACCGTCACGGTGGCCCCATCCAGGCCGTCCATGTTGAACGTAGTGGCCCATCTCAACCTGTCGGCAGGGCGGGGCAACATCTCGGACCTCTGGGCCCATACCGCGGCCAGCGGCCGGAGCTATGCCTATCTGGGGACCTTCGATGAGGTCGGCTGCGGGCCGGATATTTCCGGGGTGCACGTGGTGGACATCAGCAAACCCGAGCGGCCGGTAAGGGCGCGGCTGATACCCACGCCAGGGGGCACGCTGGTCAGCGATGTCATGGTAAAACCGCTGAAGACCCGCTATTTTTCCGGCGACCTCCTGGTGTTTTCCCTTGAGACCTGTCGCAGCGCCGCCGGGCCGCCCGAAGCCATGGGGATAGTGCTCTACGACGTGACCGAGCCGCTATCACCGGTCCGGCTGGCCTGGAATTTCCTTGATTACGAAGTCCACAATGTGTTCCTCTACCAGCAGGGAGATCGGGCTTTTGTGGTGGTGGTCCGGGACGACGCCGAGCGCGACTTCAACATCATCGAAGTCACCAACCCATCCCTTCCCGTGCCGGTAGTGGCCCGGGGAGCGGTTGACTGGTTCCATCCCGAGGTCGCCCAGCTTGCTATCGGCGCCATCCCCATCGCCATCTTCCATGATGTCTGGGTACAGAGTTACCCTGCCGGCCACCCCGATGCCGCCCTGGCCGGCAAGACCATCGCCTATCTGTCTTACTGGGACGCCGGACTGATAATGCTGGATATCACGGACCCTTCTAACCCCGTTTTCCTGGGTGACAGCAATTACTCCGATCCGGACCCGCTGAGCGGCCT
>CAZFEA010000470.1:0-2292 GCA_964518085.1 uncultured Dehalococcoidia bacterium | reverse complement strand
ACCGGCTGCAACCGTCTCTCCAGGGCCTTGTCTTTCTCTATGTGCTCCCGGTATTCATCGAGGGTTGTAGCCCCAATACACTGCAATTCCCCCCGGGACAGGGCCGGCTTCAGCATGTTGCTGGCATCTATGGAGCCTTCGGCCGCGCCGGCGCCAACAACGGTATGAATTTCGTCGATAAAAAGGACGATTTCGCCCTTCGCCTGCCGGATCTCATCCATGACCGCTTTCAATCGCTCCTCAAATTCGCCGCGGAACTTGCTCCCGGCAACCAGCGCGCCCATATCCAGGGCCAGGACCCGCCTTCCCTTCAGCGAATCAGGTATATCCTCGCTAATGATTTTCTGGGCTAGTCCTTCAACGATTGCCGTCTTGCCCACTCCGGCTTCGCCGATGATTACCGGGTTGTTCTTGGTGCGGCGGGTCAGAACCTGGACCACCCGCTTGATTTCCTCGTCACGTCCAATAACCGGGTCCAGTTTGCCTTCCCCGGCAAGGGCTGTCAGGTCACGGCTGTATTTTTCGAGCGCCCTGTATTTGGCCTCGGCCCGGGCATCAGTGACACGCTGGCCGCCTCTTATCTCTTGCAGGGCTTTGTACAGGGTTTCCTGGTCAAGTCCAAATTCTTTCAATATCCTGCCGGCCTCTCCGTCACGTTGCCGCGCCAGAGCGATAAGCAGGTGCTCGGTGCCGATGTACTCGTCCTTGAGCCGTTTCGCTTCGTTGTTGGCGTTTTCCAGTATCTGGGCAACACGGGGAGTGGCGTAGATCTGGGCGCCCTCGTAGGCCACCTTGGGAGCCTTGCTCAGCGCCTTTTCTACTTCACTTCGCACCTCCGCGGCATTGATCTTCAGCCTTTTCAGTATTTCCGGCGTAAGACCACCCTCCTGCTGCAACAGGGCCAGCAACAGGTGTTCGGCATCCCACTGGCTATGCTGGAAGTCCCTGACCAGTTGCTGAGACATCGCCAGCGCTTCCTGTGCCTGCTCAGTAAATTTTTCTTGCTTCATGGTTCGTTACCTCGTAACCTGATGATCTCGTTTTCAAGTTCTTCTATATGTCTCTGCATCTCCTTCATCCGTTCCGACATCCTCAGGATGACCTCCACACCAGCAAGATTAACCCCCAGGTCCTCGATCAAGGCCCGTATCTGCTTGATTCGCTCGATATCGCTCAGTGAATAAAGCCGTATGTTGCCCTTCGACCGCGAGGGGGCCACGATTCCCGCGCGCTCATAGTAGCGCAGTGTCTGGGTATGCAGTCCAGTCAGTCTGGATACCACGCTGATGACAAAAAATGACTTGCTTTCCGGCTCAGCCATGTCAACCCTCTGTGGCCCTGATCACTTCCTTAGATTCCTTAGCTCCCGAAACAGGTCTTTTTCCCGTTCCGTAAGTCCTTGAGGCAGGATAACCCTGGTCCTGGCGTACAGGTCTCCCCGGTAAGCATTTCCAAGATGCGGCATTCCAAGGCCGCTCAGCCTGAAAAGCTTGCCATTCTGAGTCTCGGAAGGTATTTTCAGAGCGACTTTCCCTTTCAGAGTAGGAACTTCGATTTCTCCTCCGAGAATGGCGACATCCAGCGGGACATCCACATCTACATAAACGTCTTCCCCTTTGACCTCGAATGTCGGGTGGGTGTGGACTGTGATCAGGAGGTAAAGGTCGCCCCGTTCACCACCCACCATACCGGGCCCGCCCGCGCCGGCAACCCGGACCCGGGAACCGGTTTTTACACCTACCGGGATCTTGACTTCGAGCCTTCGAGGCCGTCTCAACCGTCCCACGCCTCCACATGAGTAGCATGGGGCATTCTGCAAAGCGCCGGCCCCTTTGCAGACCGGGCAGATGTCCTCGCCCTCAACCTGTATTATCCTGACGGTGCCGGAAAAAGCTTCTTCCAGATTGACTTCCAGCGGAAACTCGATGTCTTCGCCTCTCCTGGCCCGTGGCCTCCGGCGTCCCGCCCTGGCCCCACGAAAGAGGCTTTCGAAGACGCCGCCAAAAGGACCCTCCACATTCTCGCCGCCCACATCCCAATACCTGGCGTAGGTCTCGCCGGGTTCAAATCCGCCGGTGGTACGGCCGGCTTTAGCGAACTGGTCGGCAAAACGCCAGTTGTCCCCGAACTGGTCATACTTCTTCCGTTTCTCCGCATCGGAGAGCACTTCATACGCCTCATTGATCGTCTTGAACCTGGCTTCCGCTTCCTTATCCCCGGGATTAACATCAGGATGATATTGGCGTGCCAGACGGCGATAGGCCTGCTTTATTTCCTTGTCGCTAGCGTTTC
>CAZFEA010000469.1:0-2296 GCA_964518085.1 uncultured Dehalococcoidia bacterium | reverse complement strand
TTGTTGAGAAGAGAAAGCCGAACTTCCAGGGGAGGTAGCCAGTAGTGGCACGCTGCCGCGTGCCGGAACAGACTGTAGTCAGACGTAGGGTGGGCTAAGCGCGAATGGGGCGGACTCGTTGGGGGTCGGGCTGCGCGAACCCACCTTATTCCTTGATACTTGTCACTTGATACTTGTTCTTGATACTTCGATGAAAGGAGTCTCATGGCCATCAAGACCGTGGGCGTAGTGGGGTGCGGCCTGATGGGATCAGGCATCGCACAGGTCAGCGCCCAATCAGGCTATAACACCGTAGTTTCCGAGATCAACCGGGAGCTTCTCGGCAAGGGCCTTGGCATGATCGAGGCCAACCTGGCAAAGGCAGTCGAAAAAGGCAAGATGGCCGACGATGAACGACAAACGGTCCTCAGCCGCATCCAGGGGACCGTCTCGATGGAGGACTTCAGGAGCTGCGACATCGTCATCGAAGTCGTGCTCGAAGATATGGCCGAAAAGAAACGGGTCTTCTCCACTCTCGACAAGATCTGCCCGGCGGCGACCATTCTGGCCAGCAACACCTCATGCCTTTCAATAATCGAAATGGGCATGGCCACCGGGAGGCCGGACAAGGTGCTGGGGCTGCATTTCTTCAATCCCGTGCCGGTGATGAAACTGGCCGAGGTAGTCAAGACCCTGGTTACCAGCGAGAAAACAATAGCCACGGTCACCGCTTTCGGCCAGTCCCTCGGCAAGAAAGTGGTCCTGGCCGGGGACATGCCCGGATTTATCGTCAACCGCCTTTTTATACCCTATTTGCTCGACGCCATCAGATTTTATGAGTCCGGCGCCGCCAGCAAGGAGGACATCGACCAGGGCATGGTCCTGGGTTGCAACCACCCCATGGGGCCGCTGGCCCTGGCCGATTTTGTCGGGCTGGACACGGTCTTTTTTGTCGCCAACGCCATGTTCGACGAGTTCAAAGACGCCAAATATGCCGCCCCGCCTCTGCTGCGGAAAATGGTCACCGCCAGGTACCTGGGCAGAAAAACGGGCAAGGGGTTTTATAACTACAAGTAGACCTATCTCTTATATACCCAGTTGCGCAGCAGGATCGGCGGGATGATGGTGGTCACTAGACTCATCAGGATCAGCGCAGCATAAGTATTCTGTTCGATCAGGTTCTGATTCAGACCGATCAGGGCCACTATCATGGCCACCTCGCCGCGAGGCATCATTCCCAGGCCTATCACCAGCGAATCGCCCCATCTGCTCCCCATAAGCCTCGCCGGCGTCCCGCACCCTATGATCTTGGTGAGGCCGGCAACCACCGTTAATGCCCCCACAAAAACGAGCAGGTCCGCGCTGACAACGTGCAGGTCCAGAAGCACCCCGAGGGAAATGAAGAATATCGAGGCGAATATTATTTGAAGGTGCTCCGCGCCTTCCCGGAATATGTGCTTCTGGGTGAGGGCGACGCCCGCGAGCGTCACCCCGGCCATGAAGGAACCAATTATGGCCGAAAGACCCACCAGTTCCGCGCCGGTGGCGTAAAGGAACGCGACCATCATGGCAAAGATAAAGATGGACTCGGGATGTTTCCTGGCGAACGGCGTGCGATCGATCCTGACAACCAGCTTGCTCACGGCAAGTTTGCCGATGACCGCGCCGGCGACCACGAAGGCCACCGCTTTGCCGCCGGTGACCGCCAGGCTGGCCGCCGACAGGCTTCCCCCGACGCTCCCCTCGGCCACGGACAGCGCCAGAAGCGCCAGGATATCGTCTATTACCGCGGCGCCGATAATCGCCTTTCCGGCGGCAGTCTGCAGCTTTCCCATTTCCCGCAGCACGTTGGCGGTAATGGCGATGCTGGTTGCCGTCAGCGCGGTGGCTATGAAAATGGACGCGGCCTGGTTGAATCCGAAAGCAATGGATATCAGGAATCCGCCGGCCCAGGGTACCAGGATGCCGCAAAGGGCAATCACAAAGTATTTGAAATTGGTTATTTCCTTCATTTCAAATTCGAGCCCGATGGTGAAAAGCAATACCACCGCCCCCAGATGGGCCAGGCTGGAGACAAAGTCGGTAACCGTCACCAGGCCCAGCAGGCTCGGGCCTACCAGGATTCCGGCCAGGATAATACCGACCACCGCCGACTGGTTGATCCGGTAGGCAATAAGGTACCCGGCCAGGGAGACGAACATCAGCAGGCTCATCTGGAATTCAATGGAGGCAAGAATCGATGGCTCGGCAGGCATAATGGTTCGGCAAATTGTAACATACGACCGGTTGGGTCACAAACGGCCAAACCTGGAATTGG
>CAZFEA010000468.1:0-2315 GCA_964518085.1 uncultured Dehalococcoidia bacterium | reverse complement strand
ACTGGCGCATGTTGATGGAGGGGCGTATCACACCAGAGGAACGGAGCGGACTAACGCGGAGACTACAAGGTTTCTAGGAGGCGACCATGACTTATGACGAGTTACTCAGGCGGGTAAGTGTAGACCCCGATATGTGCGGGGGTAAGGCCTGTATCCGTGGCACACGTATTTATGTAGCCATCATCCTCGACGCCCTGGCGGAAGGATTAACCCCCGAACAGATCATGGACCACTACCCGTCGTTGACGCCCGATGACATTCGGGCCGCCCTGGCCTAAGCCGCGGAGTTGTCCCGGGAGAACGTGTGGAAGGTGGCCACAGGAACGTGAAACTGAAGCCGGATGAGAACCTCTCTCGCCACCTGAAGCAGGCCCTGGTATCGTTGCAGCACGATGTGGTGACAGTGCTGGACGAGAACTTGCTGTCGCAACCTGATCCGGTAGTGGCAGCCGCAGCCAATGGCGAAGGGAGAGTGCTGCTTACTCTTGACCTTGAGTTTGCCGATTTGAGGAAGTACCCGCCAGGCAGTCACCCGGGGATAATTCTGTTCCGGCCGAGGAGTTTAGGGCCTCTGGCGGTTAACCGGTTCGTGGAACAGTTTGTGCGGGACACCAATCTGGAACTTCTAGCCCGCTGCGTAGTGCTGGTCGATCCGGCGCGGGTCAGGGTCAGGCGTCCGCCGTTGAACTGATGCTTGGGTCCCGCCGGCGAGCACCATGATGCAACGAAAACAATGTCCCACAGGCAGGGCCGCCTGTGGTACCGGCCATTTTCCGGGGAATCATCCACGCTCGCCGTCAAGAACCAACCGGTTTGAAAAACCATGTCGCGCACAGGCGGGACGCCTGTGGTACCGGCTGGTATCGATGTTTCACAGGCAGGGCCGCCTGTGGTACCGGCTGGTATCAATGTTTCACAGGCAGGGCCGCCTGTGGTACCGGCTGTTTCGGAGCAAGAGAGGATTCACCCTCAGGCATTCACACCGGGCACGGCGGGAATCCAGTCCTCACGGAGCAGCTCGGCGGGGTCGCCGTAGCGTTCCGCCAGCCTGACGATCTCCGGATCGTCAAGGGTGAGCAGACGGCCGTTCTTGATGATGGTCCGGCCGTCGGCGACCAGCGTCGGGAAAAAGAGGGTTACGTGGCGGATGATCCTTCTCTCGGCGCTGACCACGCCTTCGCCGATCGAAGAATGAATGATGCCGGCCCGGCTATGCCCGGCGCCCCAGCCGTTCATGCGGCCGGAGCCGGTGAGGCGGTCCCAGCCGGCGGCCACCCGCTCCTTGGTGGAGGTGCCGATGGCCAGGGTGGTCCACCAGTTGATCCCCGGGCCGGGCAAAGCCGGCGACTTTAGATGGGCGTATTCGGCAAAGGACTGCCGGAGTACAGCGGGGAACTTGCCCTCGCCCTCCACCCCGATCACCTGCCCGCCTTCTAGCGTCATAGTTGTCCGGGGCACCGGACCGCCAAAGGTTATGGCGCTGGTGACCAGCCGGCCCCCGGCGTTTCCGGTATTCACCGGGGCCATCAGATGACCCGGGTGATACTCCCGTCCGAACCGCTCCATGTCCCGGGTGATGGAGGCCTGCCAGTTCTCCGCCGTGGCGCTCCATCTGAGCTCCGTACCTTCAAGGTCGGTGAGCTCGAATTTCCGGGCATGGACCAGGGACTTCCATGTCTTTTCGTCGATGGCCTCCCTCAGCTCCAGGGGAAAAGAGCGGAACTGCGGCAGGCAGTGGTCGTGCGAGAAGTACCAGTAGATTATGGGAATCTTCCGCAGCAGCGGCCTGGGGACGTTGGGGGTGTATTCGGTGAGCAGGAAGGCGCTGCGGACCACGGCGTCGGCGCGGCTGATGGCCTCCCAGGCCCAGGCAGGGAACCAGTTGCGGGAGAACATGGTGTCCAGCAGGTCGACCGGCTCGGTCATCCCCTGGTAGCCTTCCAGGACGATGGTGTCCAGGGTGGCCCCGCCTTGCCTGATGACAGCGGCCAGGGCGTCCAGCGTCACCCGGTCGGTGGTGCTGTCACACAGGACCAGGTATTTCTTTCCCGGTTTGAGGTCGAGGCCGGGGTAAGTGAAGCTGTGCTGCTTTCTGGCGGCGATGGTCTGCAGAACGGGAATAATCTCTTCCGCCACAATGTTTTCAGGTACACGGGGGAACCGGGGAGCCGGGACGCCGGGAATAGTGCTCATGGCTTCCTCTCAAGGTGCAGCATTCCATCTGATAAATTTGAGGGCGGGCCACGCCACCATCCCCGCGGGTACGGCTGGCATGGCCCGCATTCCTGATGCCGTGGACGCCGCTCCAGCACCAG
>CAZFEA010000467.1:0-2317 GCA_964518085.1 uncultured Dehalococcoidia bacterium | reverse complement strand
TTTTAGACACTGTCATAATAGGGGCCGGACCCGCCGGCAGCCACTGCGCCGGGCTGTTAAGCCGGCGGGGATACCGGGTAATGGTATTGGAAAAGAAGCCCAGCGCGGGGACGAAGCGTTCCTGCACAGGTCTTATCGGGGCCGAATGCCTCCGTCTTTTCCCCTCCGGCTCGGTAAATGTGCTGGCGCCGTATAACTCGGCCATTTTCTATTCCCCCTCCGGCAGGCCCCTGCGCGTCGATAAACCCCGTCCCCAGGCGTACATGGTGGACCGTTTTGTCTTCGACAATCACCTGGCTGAGACGGCGCAGAAAAACGGGGCGACGTATTGCTTTAATACCTTTGTCGACCGCATCGAGACCGGGCCCGACAGCGTCCGCATAACTGCGGTCACCGGCGGCCGCCAGAATACCCTTCACGCCAGAATGGCCGTCATCGCCGGCGGATCCGGGTCCCGTCTGCCCGAAACACTGGGACTGGGAAGGCTGGGGAGCTTCGTCCGGGGATGCCAGACCGAGGTCTCCTGCACTGTTCCGGAACTCGAGGTTTATCTCGGTCGGGACATCTCCCCCGGTTTTTTTGGCTGGCTGGCGCCGTTTGCCCCGGGACACGGACGCCTGGGCCTGTTGACCCAGGGGGGCGATGGCTCCCGGCAAATGGCCAACCTGTGGCAGAAGCTCAATTCGGCGGGCAAGGTGGTCTCGCCTCTGGCAGACCTGAACTATGGCGCGATACCTCTGAAACGGTTGTCCAGGACCTATGCCAACCGGGTGCTGGTGGTCGGCGACGCCGCCGGCCAGGTGAAGCCGACAACCGGCGGCGGGATCTATTACGGTCTGCTGTGCGCCTCCATGGCGGCAGACTGCATCCATGACGGCATTGTCCAAGGCGACCTCTCCAGCGCCCATACGAGGTCCTATGAGAAACGGTGGCGCCGGGCGCTGGGCGCGGAGTTGACCACGGGTAACCTGGCGCGGGCCATATGGGAGAGGCTGGGCGACAAACAGATGGACAGGATATTCGACATCGTCCTTTCCCACGGCATTCACCGGGCGCTGCTGGACGCGGACGATTTTTCCTTTGACTGGCACGGCCGGCTGGTGCTCCGGGCGCTCAAGTACAAGGTTATAAAGACGCCCCTGGGCCTGTTCAACCGTCTGCTGGCCGCGGCCAAGCTCCGGGATGTTGAGGCAGTGCGGGTGATGGTGTCCGAGCCAGAGAGTTAGTCTGGCCCATGCCCGGCGCGCGTCAGCGTAGCGCTAGCGAAGCAATCCCGAGTGGGCGCACCCAGCAACCCGTAGTGGCATCCGCCTCAGGCGGACGCGTGCCTTCCGACAGGCTGGAAAGCCTGTCGTACCATACGGCGGGATTGCTTCGTCCGCCTCGGGCGGACTCGCAATGACAGCTACCAACCATGGCCCAGTCGCGCGGCCTGGTGCTCAGGCAGCCCACGTTCCAGCATCTTCTTTTGTATTTTCGATACATCGTAACTTACACGGTAATGGGAGATGGTTGCCGGTTCCTGGTGGTAGATCAGGTAGCTGGCCCTGGGGTCGCCGTCCCTGGGTTGACCCACGCTGCCCGGATTGACGATCAACCGGTTCTTGCCGGTCTTGAGAGGCGATCCCACCGGGTACTCCCTCAAGAAACACTTCTCTTCTTCCAGTTCGTAATACAGGGCAATGTGGGAATGGCCGATAATGCAGTAGGGGGTGCTGAAATGCCTCATGTTCTCCCTGGCCACGCCCGCCGACAGCAGGTATTCCCAGATAGGTTGCCTGGGGCTGCCATGCACCAGGCTGAAGTCGCCGGTTTCCAGCCGGATGGGCAAGCGGGAAAGGAACTCCTTATTGCTTTCCGACATTTCCCGTTGAGTCCAGCGGACGGCCTCGGCGGCCTCTTCGTTGAAGTCCGAAATATCCACCTTGCCTACCGTCGCCCAGTCATGGTTGCCGGCAACGCACCGGTAGCCGCCGGTACGGACCATCCGGACGCACTCATCGGGATCGGGTCCGTAACCTACCAGGTCGCCGGCGCACCAGAACCCATCCACCCCACCCCTCGACTCAATGTCCGCCAGTACCGCCTGGAAGGCTTCCAGGTTGGCATGAATATCACTCAGGATGGCGTAACGCATAACAAGCACTCACGCCCGCTTGCGGCGGGCACCATGAAGTATGAAAATGGCCTATCATCACGAGGAGGCCCAGTCCACCTCCCCCTTTCGCAAAAGGGGGATACAGGGGGATTTCCCCTTTTTCTAAAGGGGGAGACGGCGACATTTTCAGGGCAACCTTACGGTCGGATATAAATTTTA
>CAZFEA010000466.1:0-2325 GCA_964518085.1 uncultured Dehalococcoidia bacterium | reverse complement strand
CCCCAGCCCCGACCCCCCGGGCGGGCGAGCCGCCCCCACGCCGCACCAACCCACCCCCTGGCATCGCCCCTACAGGTCGGTCACCCAGGTATTGCCAAAGGCGTCTAAGCTGGCGGACTGTCCCGGCTCTACCGGGATGGTAGTGAGTTCTTGCTCGATTATGGCCGGGCCATTCAGACGGTCGCCCGGCTGGAGCAGGCTTCCGGCGTATAGAGGCGTCTCAACGAAGGCCTTGCCTGCGGGCCAGAAAACAGGCCTCGCGCCCTTGAGGGCCTCAGCGGCGCCGCCGGACCTCAGCGGCGCCGGCTTGAGCGCGGCCTTGGCGGTGATGCCAATTCCGTCGACGCGGAAGGTCACTATCTCGGCCTCGGCCCCGGGATAGATGGTCGCCTTGCCATAGGCGGCTTCGTAGATTTGCTTGAACCGGCTTTCCAGGGCGGCGGCATCGTCCGGTGACATCTCACCGGGAGAAACCGGCACCAGGAGCTGGTGCGACTGCCCTTTGAGCCGCATTTCCACATAGCATTTCAGCAGGGCCTTGTCGCCGGAAAAACCATCCTTCCGGAGCTGCGTTTGCGCCTGAGCGGCCAGGGAATGGAAGATGCGGTTTATGGTGGCCACGGCGCGCAGGTCGGCAACCTCGGTGGCGCTGAGAACGTGCAGCACATCCGAGGTGGCGATGCCATAAGCGGAAAAGACGCTGGCAGTCTTCGGCACCATGAATTTGGGCATGCCCAGCTCACGGCATATGGCGCCGGCATGGGCCGGGCCGGCGCCGCCGAAGGCGACGATGGTGTAGTCCCGGGGGTCGGTCCCCTGGCGCACCGTCAGGGATCGCAGCAGGTCGGCCATCTTCTTGTCGACAATTTCCCGGCACCCGGCGGCAGCCTCGGGGACGGTCATTCCCAGTGGCCGGGCAATACGTGTGGCAATGGCATCATGGGCCTTGCCTTTATCCAGGGGCATCTTGCCGCCCAGGAAATAGCCGGGATTGACAAAGCCCAGGATGACATCTATGTCCGTCACCGTCGGTTCAGTCCCCCCTTTGTTGTAGCAAGCCGGACCCGGCTCAGCCCCGGCGCTCTTCGGGCCGACCATCAACCTCCGTCCCATGTCGAGCCAGGCGATGCTGCCTCCGCCGGCGCCAATCGAGGAGACCTCGACCGTGGGCACCAGGACATCGTGGCCGGCGATCCGGGTGGTGGAACTGGTAGCCGGCATGCCACCGGTGATCAGCGAAGCATCGAAACTGGTCCCGCCCATGTCGATGCCGAGGATGTTGCCGATGCCCAATGCCTTGCCAAGGTACTCGCAGGCGGTGACCCCGCCCGCCGGTCCCGAGCTTATCATTGTTACCGGCTGCACTGAGGCTTCCCGGGAGGGAACAAGTCCACCCGAGGATTGCATTATCAGTAAAGGCACGCCAAGACCCTGCCGCGCCAGGTTGGAGGAAAGATCGGTCAGGTAATCGCTTACCGCCGGCATGATGCTGGTGTTGGCTGCTGTCGTCGCCATGCGGGCATATTCCCCGATCAGCGGAGCAACGTCGCTGGAAAGCGAGACGGGCATGCCGGGAAAGTCACCGGCGACAAGCTCTCTTATTTTTCTTTCATGCGCCGGATTCCGAAATGACCAGAGCAGGCAGACGGCGATGCCTTCGGCGCCCTTGTTCACCAGCCGCCGTATTACGGCCCGTGTCTCTTCGATGTCCAGGGGGGTGATGATCTCGCCGTCACGGTCGATGCGTTCGTTGACCTCTTCGGTGAGCGACCGGGGCACGAGCGGGGCGGGACGCTGGAAGCTGATATCCAGGCCCAGGTGCTCGCGGCCTATTTTGGCCATGACCAGGGTGTCGCCGAACCCCCTGGTGACGATGAGTCCCACCCGGGCGCCGCCGCGTTCGATCAGTAGGTTGGTGGCGATGGTTGTGCCGTGGCCCAGCTTGACCGTCCCGGCGAGCAACTGGTGGAGGCTGATGCCCATGCCCTCTGCCGCGGCAGCCAGTCCATTGAGGAAGCCGAGGGACGGCTGGCGCGGGGTGGTCGGCACCTTGAAGGTGGCGGTGGCGCCGTCCTGGTCCAGGACCACCACGTCGGTGAAGGTCCCGCCGATGTCTATGCCGATATAGTACATGGAAATTCTAAATACTAATATCTAAGCTCTAAACAAATTCAAATTGCCGAAATATTAGGGTTCAAACCGTTTGGCTAATTCGCATTTCGAGCTTCGAATTTGTTTAGTATTAAGTCCCTAAACAACAGGATTGTGCGCAAAATGGAAAAAAATCGGAATTACGATTACGGAGATTAACAAAAGATTACAGAG
>CAZFEA010000465.1:0-2347 GCA_964518085.1 uncultured Dehalococcoidia bacterium | reverse complement strand
TAACAATCACCCATGTCCGCACAGGCGAGGACGCCTGTGGTACCGGACGTTGTCTTACAGCGAGGAGACCCGGTTTACCTCCCCCTTTGGCAAAAGGGGGATACAGGGGGATTTGCCTGTTTTTTAAATCCCCCTTAGTCCCCCTTTTTCAAAGGGGGAGACATTGTCGTAACAATACCAGATATTCGCGTTAATTCGCGGTTAAAACTTTACGCCATGAAAATCGGCTTCCTGGTCCATAGAAACGAATATTACAAGTACTTCGCCCCGGTCATTGACGAGGCGCTGAGAAGGGGACATCAGGTGGTCTGTCTCCACGATTGCGCCCAGCCCAGGACCGGGCGGAAGGGATATCAGTTCCCGGACATCGCCGCCGCGCCGGCTTTCCGTTTTGGCAATCCGGACAGGATTCCTTTTGGCAAAGACGACGATCTTGTACAAATAGCCGCCGGCAAAGGACTCAATGCAATAGTTTCACTGACCTTCACCCCGCAAGATGACGCGCTGTACCGGGTCCTCAAAGACAGGGGCGTGTCCTGGGTCGCGCTTCATTATTTTCTTGACGGGTATGATCACCTGTTGCACGGGCTGAACGGCCCCGACCGCCACTTCTTCTATTCACCCATCTGGTTGGACTGGGCGGTGGAATACGTCTCCAGTCTAGGGTCGAAAAACGGGAAAACCCCTGATACCGGAAAACTCCGGCAGACCTCGCGAAGCGCCGGCTGCGTTGAACTGGACCAGATGGGCCTTATCAACCCGGCCGGGGTAAGAGAGGAATGGGACATACCGCCGGATAAGCCGGTGGTGCTGCTGGTGCCTTTCCCGGTGTCCACGAGCAGATACAATTTCTGGAGCCGGTTCGTCTACGGCGCCGATAAGCCGGTGTTCCAGTCCCTTGCCGTCTCGGCCGCGCTGAAATTCGGCTATTTGAAAGATGTCTGGGGCAGGTGGAACGATCCGAATGTACTGAGAGCGGTGCGGCGGTTCTGCGATAACAACGAGGCATACCTCCTGGTCAAGGCCAGGCTGAAAGAGGGTGTCGAGAAACATGTGGCCGCGGCGGCGGACAGGATTGTCTATGATGAGAGCTGCTATCCGGCGACCATACTCAAGTGCCTGAGCATATCGAGTCTCTGCATACATTTTGTATCTTCGACGGTGACCGAGGCGGTCTCGGCCGGCGTTCCGGTGCTGTTTATTTCTTCCCGGGGCGCGGAGATGTTCAACCTGGAGAGCCATTTTCCAGCCCTCAGGCGGCAAATGCTCTTTCGGTATGTTGACCACCCCGGAATCTCTCACCGGTTGACCGTCCCCGAGGCTATTCGCAGTTTGCCGCATAAGTCCCTGGCCGACTTTCCCCTTGACCCGGTGCAGCGGAGCGAATACATCGAGAAATTTCTTGGTTTCTCGGACGGCCGGAGTTCATCCAGGGTTCTCGATGAGATGGAAAGATTGCCGGGGTAACCGAAGACCATGGTAAGATTGTCAACCTTGCCTCTCAGGCTGGCCGAACAGGCCGGCATCGCGGCTTCCGGCCTCAGGAAACCTCACTCCGTCCTGTACTACGTGCATGAAGGTAAATGGTCAACCATGTGGGATGCCCGCTACATCACGGGAGAACTCAACAGGCAGAACCTGTTGAAGGCTTATGCCACCACCCGGTTCCAGGGCATTCGCAACCAGATTGTCCATTTCGGGTCGCGAAACCTGTTTCTTCCCCATAGCTGGGAAAGGGTGGATGGCAGCAACAGGATCGTATTCACCTGGTTCCACGGGACAGAAGAGGACCACAACCCGGGGGACCTGGCGATGATCAGGGCTCTCCCCCAGGCGTCGGAAAAGGCAAATATTGTCCATACGAGCTGTCAGATATCAAGGGAGAACCTGATCCGATGGAACGTGCCCGAGAAGAAGATTGCGATGGTCCCCGTCGGTGTCGATCTGAAACTGTTTAAGCCTGTGGAAGAGGCAGAAAAGAAAAGGTATAGGAATGAGCTGGGATTGCCCGATGACAAATTGATAATAGCCTCCTTCCAAAAGGATGGCGTCGGATGGGGTGACGGCATGGAGCCAAAGTGGGTCAAGGGTCCAGACATTTTCGCCAGGGTTGTTCAGCAGTTGCGCCGCAGTTTCGACATTCTTGTTTTGCTGGCCGGACCTGCCCGGGGTTACATACGAGCCCAACTTGAGAAAAATGGCATGTCTTATAAGCATGTATTCCTCAAGGATTACACCGATATTCCCATCCTGTACAACGTTTCGGACCTCTACCTGGTAACCTCCCGCGCGGAAGGCGGCCCCAAAGCCATAACCGAGGCGATGGCCACTGGTGTCCCGATAGTAA
>CAZFEA010000464.1:0-2365 GCA_964518085.1 uncultured Dehalococcoidia bacterium | reverse complement strand
ATCGATGGAGTTCTGCCACACAATATTTCTTGGTTCCGGCTTGTCCGGGCTAGGGAGCGGAGAATGGACAATAGAAAGTGGAACTCCGATCCTCTTCATTGTAAGGAGTGGCAAATGAACAGAATGCCCTTGTTCGTGGTACTTGCTTTCGTTCTGGGCGCGGTGACCAGCGCCTGCACTGGAGGCGTGGCGCCAACCACTGCTCCTGCGCCCGCCGCACTGCAGTCATCAACAAAACAAGAACCGGGGCAACCCTGGGAGCGGGTAGCAGCGGCCGCCAGGTCTGAAGGCAAGGTCATGATGTATGGCGAACTAGGCCCAATCTTGAGGGATCGCCTCACAGAGCACTTCCAGAGGCAGTCTGGAGTTCAGATCGAATACGTGGCCGGTAAGTCCCCCGAAATTGCCCAGCGGTACCTGACTGAGAGAACGGCCAACCTGTTCCTGGCGGATGTCCTGGTGACCGGGCAGACCACGACCTTAACTATGTTGAAGCCGAAAGGCGTGCTGGGCGCCATTAAACCGCTACTGATCTCGCCGGAGCTCCAGGACCCAAAGGTCTGGCCCAGAGGCGGGGTCCCGTTCCTGGACAAAGACGAGATGGTAGTTTCCCTTATCTCGGCCTATCGTTCCTACATCGTAATCAACACCCAACTGGTCAAGGAGGGCGAGATTGCCTCTTATCAAGACCTGTTAAACCCCAGGTGGAAAGGGAAAATCACACTCATTGATCCCACCACGCCTGGCGCCGGGGCCAGTTGGGTGGCATTCGTTCTGCTCAAGACCATGGGCCGGGAGAAAGGGGAAAAATTCCTGCGTGACCTGGCAGCCCAGGACCTGGCGATAACCCGTGATAACCGTCTTCACGTGGAGACAGTGGCCCGGGGCAAGTACGCTGTGGCCATTGGCCCCCTGCCCCAGGCTGTGGCTGACCTGTCACAAGCGGGAGCTCCCATCGCCTGGGCCTACATGAAGGAGGGGGGCATGATGCTCTCCGGGGCCTTTGCCGCAGCCGTACCCGACAAGCTGGGACACCCCAATGCCGCGACCTTGATGGTCAACTACCTGTTGTCGAAGCAAGGCCAGTTGGACCTGAGCGAAGCCGCGGGCATGCCGCCAGGCAGGATGGATGTTCCTAGCACATTTGCTTTGCCTGGCACGGCGCCTCCACCGGGAGGACCAGTGTGGCAAGAAGACGAAGAAAACATCCTGAAGCAACCTACCTTTTATCCGCTTTCCAAAGAGATATTCCGGATCCAGCAGTGATAACTCTGGGAGAAAAGGGCAAATGAACACTCGTCCCCGTCGCCGTCAAGAACTGGAAACCGACGTCGTGGTCGCAGGGTACGGCGGCGCCGGCGCCACGGCGGCAATTGTCGCTCACGATGCCGGCGCGCGGGTTATTATCCTGGAGAAAATGCCACAGGGAGGAGGCAACACCCTGGCATCCGCAGATTCCATATTGGCGCCAACCGGAATGGGAGCGGTCCGATACTTTGAAGCGCTCACCGTGGGCGTCACAGACCACGACGTGATCGAGACGTTCGTGCGAGACGGCCTGAACATTGAAGAATGGATCCACCAGCTTGGAAGTGGCACCGAACCGCACACTCCTCCAACAGAAGTGATGTTTCCAGGCATGGGGCTTCCCAGTTGGAAGAACGCGCCAGGTGGCGAGTTCATCACTAGGTTCTTTCTCACCAGGGGAAACGAGATGGGCGGGCCTAACCTGAGGACGGGCAAGAACCCCGGAAGCTTGTGGAGATTTCTGGATGAGCATGTGCGGAGGCGGGGGATCACTATCATGACGAGCGCGCCGGCAACGGAATTGATTACCACAAACGGCGAAGTGACTGCTGTCAGGGCCGAAACCGGCGATGGAGAAACCTTGATACAGGCGCGAAAGGCGGTAGTCCTGGCCTGCGGCGGTTTTGAGTATAACGAAACAATGAAGGACGCATTCCTACCCTGCCCGCACCTGTATTGTTTCGGTCCGCCCGGAAATACCGGTGACGGCATAATCATGGCCCAAAAAGTCGGGGCAGCTTTATGGCACATGACGTCCCTGTTCGGTCCCCTCTGCCTCAAGGCGCCGGAGTTCGATTCCGCTTTCGGCATTAGGGTTCCCGGCGAAAGATTCATCTTCGTTGACGGAGATGCGCGGCGGTTCACAGACGAAACAGCCTTAAAAATACATGATATGTGGCGAGCCGTCGCTCTGTACGATCCTGAACGCCAGCGTTACCCCCGGATACCAACCTACTGCATTTTTGATGAAGTGACCCGCAAGCGGGCCCCCTTGTACCGGGGGACCGGCGCCAACGCAAACTACGCCTGGAGCAGTGATAACTCCAGGGAGATCGCA
>CAZFEA010000463.1:0-2393 GCA_964518085.1 uncultured Dehalococcoidia bacterium | reverse complement strand
TCGCCGGGGCGAAGCCGAAGCTAACACGATATTGCGCATTCCGCCAGCAATTCTAGCACAATCTCTTCCCCTCTCCCTTGACGGGAGAGGGTCAGGGTGAGGGTTAACCGGTATCACAGGCGTCCTCGCCTGTGAGCCAACGCTTTCATCCATGGTACTTTGAGTACCGTTGACAAACTTCCCTGAAAATGCTAACTTTGCCCCTGATCGAGGTGAGAAAGCGTGTCTATTGTAGAGGAAATCGAGCAGGCGGTAGAACAAATCAGGGATACCGAGGCCGAGGCGCTGGTACAGCGGGCGCTGGCCGAAGGGATAGACCCCATCGAGGTGCTGAATCGCGGGGTACTGGCCGGGATGAGGGAGATGGGCAAAAAGTTCTCCACCGGGGAGTATTTTCTTGCCGAACTCATTATGGGGAGTGAGATCGGCAAACGATGCATAGCGATAATAACGCCCCACCTTCCCGGCCAGGGCATGAAGAAGGCGGGGGTGGTGGTGATCGGCGCGGTGAAGTCGGACATCCACAGCATCGGCAAAGACCTGGTGGCCATGCAACTGCGCATTTCCGGGTATGAAGTCCATGACCTGGGCATAGATGTTTCTACCATGAAATTCATCGAAAAGGCCCGGGAGGTAAGGGCCGATATCATCGGCCAATCGGCCTTCCTGGTCTCCACCATCCCCTATACCGCCGAGCTGGTCAAGTACCTGACCGACATGCGCCTGCGCCAGAATTTCAAGGTCATTATCGGCGGTTCGGGCACCAGCAGCGACTATGCCCGGGCCATCGGCGCCGATGGCTGGGCGAAGGACTGTTTTGATGCCGCGAACCTGTGTGACCGTTTGCTGCACCGTGACTGATTGCCCGCGCCGGCTGGCGCAACTCTGCACAATCGTATGTCTCACAGGCAGAGACGCCTGTGCCACCAGGCAAATGATGTACTATGATCTCCTTTAAGGAATTTGTCCGAAGGTCCATGGATGGCCCGGTAATGGGCGAGCAGGAGTTCGACCTCAAGCTCAGCCGGGTGTTGCGGCGGGTTACCGTCGACTACGGCATCCGCTTTAAGCCTGCCGAGATAATCTGCGATGACGCCGCCGCAGATGCCATCTTCCAGGCGGCGCTGGAGATGCTCGTCGAGGTTGGAATTTACAATGTCGATTCCAACCGGGTCATCCTTCTCATCCGGGAGGAGCTGCTCGAGACCTGCCGGGACACGCCCAAACAGTTCACCAGGGGCGCGGGCAAGGACGCCGTCACCGTTACCTCCCGGGGGCACAACAGTCCGGTGGTCCCCCACGGTTTTCGCTGGCCGCTGGCATACACCGGCTACCTGGGCAAAGAGTCATTCCTGGCAGAGATGATCGAGGCCCATCTCCTCGAGGCGACGGAGCTGGGCGAACTGGCCAGGGAACTCAAAACGTTCCTGGCGGGGGTAGAGAACAAGGCGGGGACGGTGGGCGATACCATGTGGGCGGTGGCGGTGGCGCGGTGGTGCCTCACCGTCGCCAGAATGATCGGGCAGCCGGACATGTTCGTGGGAACCATGAGCGCCATCACCGTGCCGGCGATCCTGGCCTGCTTTATGGGAGATAACCTCTACAAGAGTTACCATGCCGGTTTTTCGGTGGCCACCATGCCCGAGCTGAAGATTAGCTGGGAGCGGCTGCAACTGGCCTTTATCTCCCGGCAAATGGGGGTGGCCAAACGCATCGGCGGGGTCACCGTCCTCGGGGCCTATGCCCGGAATGCCGAGGAGACGGCGGTCCTTTCCATCGCTACCTTGCTGGCGCAGTTGAGCTATGCCGCCGGCGACTGGGCGCATCTGGCCCCGGTCGACCTGGAGGGGTACCGCAGCGGTCGCAAGGTGATGCAGGCCCAGAGCGGCGCCTGCCGGGCTTCGGAACGGAACATCGGGGTCAACGTCACCATGCTGCAATGGGCCAAGAATGACTGGGGCAGCGCCTACGGCCTGTACGAGAAAGCGGCGCTGATAATCGAGCAGACCTGCAGCGGCACGGGATCCTTCTGGCAGTATCCCTGCCATCCCGGCCCGGATGGAAAGGCCGTCAGCGACCTCGATTTCGAGTTGGTAGGCAAGGTTGCCTGGGCGGTAAGTGGCATGGAACGGGGACCGGCCAACGAGCTGCTGGAGCGGATTATCACCCTTTATGAGGGAAGCCTGGCACACCCGGAAAAGGGCAAGCCATATTCTTATTTCTATGATTTCAGGACAATGACGCCCCGTTCCGACCTGGTAGACCTGCACCGGCGGACGGAACAGACGCTGGCCGGCCTCGGTATTGTTTTTGCCTGATACGCTGTAATAAGTGATTGTGCACGATCCCGTAGGGGTTTGATTTATCAAACCCAACCAGGGCTTGATGAATCA
>CAZFEA010000462.1:0-2400 GCA_964518085.1 uncultured Dehalococcoidia bacterium | reverse complement strand
GCAAAAGGGGGATACAGGGGGATTTTGCCTGTTTCTTAAATCCCCCTTAGTCCCTCTTTTTCAAAGGGGGAGACGGCGACATTTTCGTAATAACAACTAATCAAGATAGGGATAGAGATAGAGAATGCCTGCTGCAAAGCCTGACCCCGTAACTATAGAAATCATCCAGAACCGCCTGACGCAGATAGGCCGCGAGGCCGGGCTGGCCCTGGTGAGGGGCGCCGCTTCCCTGATTGTGGTGGGAGCCAAGGACCTGGGCTTCAATATCTCTGACCACCTGGGGCGGACGGTAGTATACTCCATCTGGATGCCCCGCCATGGCACTACGCTGTCCTACATGCTCAAGTCCTGCATGTCGCGCTTCGGGGGCAACATCGACCCTGGCGACATGTTCATGGTCAACAATCCTTACGACGGCTCTCTCCACGCCCTGGACATCGCCGTCATCGCGCCGGTGCACCACGACGGCCGGCTGATTGCCTGGACCGGCTGCGCTACCCACCACCTGGATATCCGGGCGATGAGGCCGGGGACGGCGCCGGATGCCACCGACTGGTACCAGGAGGGACTGATCTTCCGGCCAATCAAGATTGTGGAGAAGGGCGGTCTGCGGCAGGACATCTTTGACCTGTTAATGAACAACGTCCGGGTGCCCTTTTACCAGGGTCTCGACCTCAAAGCGCAGATAGCGGCCAACAACACCGCCCGGGATAAGCTGCAGAAGCTGGCCGTCCGCTACGGTTTCGATACATTGAAGTCGTGCTATGAAGAGATAATGGACTTGTCCGAGGCGAAGACCAGAGAACGGATCAATCTGCTGCCGGAAGGCGATTACGCCGCCACCGAATACCTGGACTACGATAAGAACTATGCCCTGAAATGCACCCTGCGTGTCCGGCGCGACCACCTCACCTTCGATTTCACCGGCACCGATGCCCAGGCTGCTTCATATGTCAACTCGGCGCTGGCGTGCAGCGTGGCCAATGTCCACAATATCCTCATCTGCCTGCTCATCCCGGACATCCCGGCCAACGAGGGCTGCTTCCGTCCGGTGGACATAACAATTCCAGAAGGCAGTGTTTTGAACAGCAAGCCGCCGGCGCCATGCGGCGGCGCCTCTACCATCGGCGGCTGGAAGGCCCAGATCCTGGCCATCAAGGTCTTGAGCCAGGCATTGCTCGAATCCCCGCTGGCATGGCGGGCCAATGCCAGTTGGGGTTCGGGGTTTTGCATGCCGCGCATGTCGGGCCTGGCGCAGAATGGAAAGCCCTATGTCCTGGGGTTGACCGAGTCGATGATGCAGGGCGGCGGCGCCAGGGGTAACAAAGACGGCTTCGATGTGGCCAATATCGCCGGGTCCACCAATAGCTCGCTGCCAAACGTGGAAGACACCGAGTGCCGCTATCCGTTTTTGTATTTGAAGCGATGCATGAGCAGCGACTCAGGCGGGCCGGGCAAGTTCCGGGGCGGGCTGGCCGGAGAGGTTGTGGTCAAGCTCCATGACGCCGCCGGCGCGGAATGCTCGTTAGGCTACATCGGGAAGAATTTTGAGGCCGATGGGGTGGCCGGGGGCAGGGGCGGGCAGCGCAGCCTGGTAAAAATCAAGAGGAATAGCAACGTGAACGGCCTCCTCAAGGAAACACTGCCTGAATACGATGATGTGAACGGCACGGAAACCGTCTTCCCTCCCCAGAATCCCCCCTTCAGCTTGTCCAGAGACGATGTTCTGTACATGAGGTGCCAGGGAGGCGGCGGCCTGGGCAGCCCTGCGGAAAGGGACCCGGGCAAAGTCCAGCTTGACCTGGAGGAAGGCTATATCTCGGACCAGCAGGCCCGGGCGGAATACGCGAACTTGTAGGGGCGATGCCAAGGTGAGGAGGTAGGGCTGGGTGAGGGCGGCTCGCCCGCCCGGCGCCGACGCCCGTAGGGGCGATGCTGCCGCGTGCTGCTACGCGCCTGGTGATGCCCCTCGGGCATAGCGGTGAATAAGCCAGTTATACAGGAAGGCGAAAGGCGTCAGTATGGCCAGGGTAACCACCAGTAAGGCGTATACCGTGTTGCCTCTCGCCTCCCCCCACATAACGAATATCTGCACCGGCAGGACGATGGTCCTGGGGTTATATACCACTATCGCCATGGACAATACCCGGAAGATCAGCAGGAAAACGTAGAGTGCCGCGCCCAGCGCCGCGGGCAATATGAGGGGGGCCAGAATCCTGCGAAAAATTGCCCACTGCGAAGCGCCGCTGGTAGACGCCGCCTCTTCCAGTTCGACGTTTATCTGCACCAGGGCGGGGGAAAGAAAGCGCATGGCGATGGGCAGGAAGCTGGTGGCATAACCGATAACCAGGATCCAGATGGTCCCGTAAACCGGCAGAGGCAGGGTCAGGTATATCCAGA
>CAZFEA010000461.1:0-2413 GCA_964518085.1 uncultured Dehalococcoidia bacterium | reverse complement strand
AGGTGGCCGGCGGCATCGCCGGCGAGCCGGTACCACTGGTCAGGTGCCAGACGGTGGACATCGAGGTCCCGGCTACCTCCGAGATCGTCATCGAGGGCCACATGCCTACCGATTTCCAGGAGCGTGAAGCCCCCTTCGGCGAATACACGGGCTACATGGGCATGGAAGCCATCAACCCGGTCCTCAACGTCACCTGCATCAGCCACCGGCGCAACCCCATTTACAATGCCTTCCTCAGCCAGTTCCCGCCCAGCGAGAGCTCAAAACTCCGCCAGATCGGCACCGAGGTGGTCTTCTACAAGTTCCTCAAGCACGACTGCAACATCCCCGGCATACTCAATGTCTCCATCCACGAGAGCAGCGGCGCCGCCGAATACATCGTCATCAGCATGAAGAAGACCCATCCCTCCCAGGCCTGGCAGGCGCTCAACGGCGCCGTCGCCCTCATACCCAACGTGGGCAAGATAATCATCGTTGTTGACGAAGACATCGATCCTACCGACCCCGACTCAGTAAACTGGGCCCTCAGTTTCCGCATGCAGCCCGCCCGCGACCTGAGGGTCACTCACGGTAAGATCTCCGGCCTCGACCCATCTTCGGCCCCGATGACCGATCCCAACCGCCGCTATCCCGGCGTCCAGGGGGCCTCCTGCCTGCTCCTGGATGCCACCCGCAAATGGCCCTATCCACCTACTTCCCTCCCCAAAAAGGAGTTCATGGACAACGCCCGGAAAATCTGGGAAGAGGAAGGTCTACCAAAGCTGACCCCCAAAGTGCCCTGGTTCGGCTACAACCTGGGCTTCTGGAACCCCGAATATGACGAGGAGGCCGCGCTGGCCCTCAAAGGCGAATACTGGAAGACCGGCGAAAAACTGGCACAGCGGCGCATCTTCGGCGAAGCCATGAAGAGCAAGGGGGAAGGAGGATAGTAAATCCGAAATCCGGAGGACTTTGAAAAAATGGCACATCTGCAAGATACCAACGCCGGCGCTGACATCCCACAGCTTATTTCTCAGTTGGGAAGTGAAGATGAGTCCACCAGGGACAGGGCGCGGCGATCCCTGGTGGAGACCGGTCAGCCTGCGGTCCAGGCGCTGATCAAGGCTATGGCAAGCGACAATCTGAGGGTCAGATGGCAAGCCGCCAAAGCATTGGGGGAACTGGCTGATCCCACCGCCGCTCCGTCCCTGCTTGCAGCCCTTCAGGACCCGGTGTTCGACGTGCGCTGGCTGGCTGTCGAAGGACTCATCGCGCTGGGCGGCCGCGCTGCCGAACCTACTTTAAGAATGATTGTCCAGCATGCCGACATTATGGCGGTGCGGGACGGCGCCCATCATATCCTCAATCACCTGGCCATGACCGACAAAGACGAACATCACGTCCTTGACCACCCGGCGCCCCGGGAAAGCGACCTCAGGCATGTTCTGCCCCCGGTGATCGAGGCGCTCCAGGGCCCCGATGCCGCGGTCAAAGCCCCGGTAGCTGCTGCCGAGGCTCTCGACGCCTTGAGACAGCGCAAGGGAAACAGGTAACAGGTATCGGAGGATGCCGGGGACTATTCCCTCCCCCTTTCGCGAAAGGGGAATACAGGGGGATTTGCCCCTTTTTTAAAGGGGGAGACGGCTTCCGAATCCCCCTTGTTGCCCCTTTTTCAAGAGTAAGACCTACACCGTTGCCATCTCCGGCTTGGCCAGCGCCTGGAGGGACCTGTTAACCGTGTCCCAGTTGACGATGTTCCAGAAAGCGTCGATGTATTTCCCCTTGTCGTTCTTGTAGTCCAGGTAGAAGGCGTGCTCCCACATGTCCAGGGCCATGATCACCGGTTCGTTCGGCGCCAGATTGACGTTGTGTTTCTCGATCTGGCAAATTCCCACACCCTTCGTGGTTTCGCAATAGGTAACCGCCGCCCAGCCTGACCCTTCACAGCTATTGGCGGTCATGGTGAATTCCTTCTTGAACCGGTCAAAGCTGCCGAAGTTCCTGTCGATGGTCTTGCCCAGCAAGTTACCCGGCCTGCCACCGCCACCCCTGTTCGGGGGCGCCAGGTTCCGCCAGAAGATCGAATGAAGCGTGTTTCCGCCCAGGTTGAACGTCAGCTCCTTGGACAGGCACCTGAAATTCAGTTCCGAACCATCTCTCCGGGACTTGTCCAACTGCTCCAGAAGGGCATTGGCCCCATTGACGTATGCCTGGTGATGCTTGGTATGATGAATTCGGAGCTGTTCCTCGGACATGAACGGCGACAGGTCTTTGTAGCCGTATGGCAAATCGGGCAACTGTAACATGGTGCTTTTTTCCATATTCTCCTCTTTATCTTACAAAACTTAGCCGTGCTCTTTCGTAGCACTCCACCTGCGTTTCGCGGATTCTGTCCGGCTGTCACATATTAACCCTCCTGCTCTTTGAAACTAAT
>CAZFEA010000460.1:0-2434 GCA_964518085.1 uncultured Dehalococcoidia bacterium | reverse complement strand
GTCGCTCCCGGGGGCGGCACTACCCTGTTATGATGGGGGATCACGGTGGCCAAATTGGGGTTGTCCATTGATATCAGCTTTACCATCTGGGCGACATCCACCGGGTCTCGGTCACCGTTGAGCGGCAGGATCGCCAGGTCGGGTTTGAACGCAGATCCCCATAGCTGCATATCCATCGTGGCCGCCGAACTGCCGGCAAAATAGATGGTGAACCCGTCTTCCATGGTTATCATGAAACCGGCTGCCGGGCCGCCGTAGGGGTTCTCAATAGTCGGCGCCGGCAGGCCTGAGCCGTGCACCGAGTTCACCACCCGCACGGTGACGCCGTCCAGGTTGTGACGGTTGCCCGGGTTGGAGCGGATCACCTGTTCCCTGGGTAGACCCTGCTGGATGAACCATGACCCCATTTCGAACCCGCCGGCCAGTACCCTGGCCCCGGTGTTCCGAGCAATGGCAATGGCATCCCCTACCTCATCCCCGTGCCCGTTGGGTATCAGCAGAAAATTCACCTTGGTAATGTCTTCAACTTTGATGGACGCATCAGGGTTTCCTGTAATGAAGGGGTTGGTATGAAAGATTTTCCCGTTGGCGCTGGTGATTCGAAAATGAGACCAGCCGAACCACTCCAGAGTTGGCCCCACAATACCCTGGGCCTGCGCCGCGGGCGTGGGGTCGGGTCCCGGGGCAAACCTCAGTGTTCCGATCACTCCCACGATTACCAGCAAGATGACTAAAGCGACGTTCCTTGATCTTTCCATTTTGACCTCCTTTTTTATAGCGGCGCGGTTGCCGCGCCTTTTTCGTAGCAGCACGTTGCACGTGCCTGCCGCTTTGCCCGTGCCACCCCAGCACATGCACGTGCCTGTCGCGTTGCACGTGCCGTATTGCCGGACGGCTTGTACCAAACAGTCTACCGCCGGGACGCTGCGCAGTGAATACGCACTCCTACCTACACCCGCCTGACACCCTATCCCTAATTCCACCCCTGAAACGAGGGCCGCACCAGGCCTTTTTTTGACACCCCTATTTCACCGTGCTAAAATTGTCCGCCTTGCTTTTCCTGCAGTATTCCCCTGACACAAACCTTGCCGCAAGGCAAGACCAGAAAACAAACCAAGTCTAAATAGTTTGTAGGAGGTAAACAAAGCCAATGGTCGAACAGTTGCTGACTCCGGGAGTAAAGTATGCCAATTTACTCAAACCCGGAAAGATAAACACTATGACCATCAAGAACCGCATGAAATATGCGGCCACAGTGGACAATTTCTGCAATCCGGATGGTTCACTGAGTGAAAAAGAAATCGCCTTTCTGGAAGAGCGCGCCAGGGGCGGCTTCGGAATGGTTACCAGCCAGGGCGCCTTTACCGACCCGCTGGGCAAAGGCTACATGGGACAGATGGGCCTTCACAAAGATGAGTTCATTCCCGGCCTGCAGAAGCTTTCCGACGCAATCAAGAAGCACGGCGCCCGCTCGGTCTGCCAGCTAATGCACACCGGCCGGTATGCCCACCCCCACGAGTACGGGCTAGGCGATGCGCCTGTCGGGCCGACGGCTATGCCGGCCAAGATCCCCCGCTATCATCCCTGTAAAGAGCTTTCCCTCGCCGAGGTCAAGCAGATAATCGAGGACCACGGCCAGGCCGCCCGGAGAATCAAGGCCGCCGGATTCGACGCAATAGAAATTTGCGGCATCGTGGGATACCTGATCGCGGACTTCCTCTGCCGGTGGTCCAACCGCAGGACAGACGAGTACGGCGGCACCGTGGAAAAACGGGCCAAGTTCATGGTCGATATCGTGAAAAGGGTCCGCAAGGAAGTCGGCAACGACTACCCCATCATCTGCCGCTTGAACGCCACCGACCATATGGAAGGCGGCAATACCGAAGAAGAATACGTGCAGATCGCCAAGTGGCTGGTGGAAAATAGCTGCGATGCCCTTTCCCTGACCGTCGGCTGGCATGAGTCCAACGAACCCGCCATCACCATGGAAATCCGGCCGGGCCACTGGCTGTACCTGGCCAAGCATATCAAGGAAGAGCTGCGCGCCGCCAAACTCGAAGTACCGACAATGATGGCCTACCGCCTGAACCGCCCCGAGGTGCCGGACAAGGCGATCGCCGACGGCGTCATCGATTACTGGGAGATGTGCCGGCCCGGCATCGCCGACCCGGAGCTGCCCAGGAAGGTCACCGAAGGCAGGCCCGAGGACATCTGCACCTGCCCGGCCTGCAACCTGGGCTGCTTTGAGAGGATATTCTTCGATAGCACCATGGCCTGCATGGTCACCCCCAGGGTGGGACGGGAATACGACGAAGCCGCCGCCATCAAAGAAGCCAGGAAGAAGAAGAACATCCTGGTGGTTGGCGGCGGACCCGGCGGCATGGAAGCCGCCCGCGTGGCCGCCATGAGGGGACACAAAGTCAGCCTTTACGAG
>CAZFEA010000459.1:0-2447 GCA_964518085.1 uncultured Dehalococcoidia bacterium | reverse complement strand
CGACGGTCTTTTTGAACTGGTTGTTGACCAGGGAAGGGCAGACTTTGATGAGCGTGAAAGAGATGCGTCAAAGCGCCAGGCTGGATGTGCCCAACGGCCATTTACCGGAATGGGCAAGAATCATGCCGGGAGTTAAGTACTTCGGCAAAGGGAGTGAGGAAGAGATGGCCAAGGAGGTTGCTGTCAGGGAACCAGCCAGCAAGATTCTATTCCCCGGAAAATAACCTTTGCAATAGTGCACCCCACGATTGTATAATTCCCCCAACTACGGTTTAAGGAGGCAAAGTGGCTGACACGGTCAAGTATGGGTCCGACCTGGTGGTGGACATCCTGAAGACCCTCGGTATCGAATATGTGGCCTTCAACCCCGGTTCCAGTTTCCGCGGCATTCATGATTCCCTGGTGAACTATGGCAGCGGCAACCCCGAAATTCTCCTGGTACACCATGAAGAGATATCGGTAGCCATTGCTCACGGCTACGGCATCGCCGCGGGCAAGCCGATGGTGGCAATCACCCATGACCTGGTAGGCCTCCAGCATGCCTCGATGGCCATTTACAATGCCTGGTGCGACCGCGCGCCGGTTATTGTTCTCGGCGGTGGCGGCCCGATGGATGTGACCAAGAGAAGACCGTGGATCGAATGGGTGCACACTGCCCTGGTCCAGGGTAACCTGGTGCGTGATTTTGTGAAATGGGACGATCAGCCCTACGGCGCGGTGAGCGTAATGGAAAGTATCATCAGGGGCTATCGCCTGGCGACTTCGAAACTGCAGGGACCGGTTTACATTGCCCTGGACTCCGACTGGCAGGAATCGCCTCTTCAAGAGGAGATAGCCCTGCCGGCATTGAGACATCAGCATCAGGCGTCGACCATGGCCGCCGAACCTGCTGCCCTGGAAAAGGTGGCCGCCTGGTTGATGGAAGCCGAGTTCCCGCTGATCATGGCCGACAGGCACGGGCCTGACCCGAAGGCGGTAAACGCCCTGGTTGAACTATCGGACTTCACGGCGACCCCGGTGATCGACCTTGGCCGGCGCTTTAATTGCCCCAACACCCATCCCCTGGACATGACCGGCGCCGAGGCGACACTGATACCTCAGGCCGATCTTATTCTTTTGCTGGAGGTCGAGGACCCTTACGGGTGCCTGCATCGAATGGGCGAGAAAAGGGACGATGTCCGGTGTCTGGTAAACCCCGGCGCCAGGGTAGTCGACATATCGTTACGTGACCTTTCCACCCGGGGCTGGTCCAGCGCCTATGAACGGGTCGTGGAAACGGACCTGAATATCGTCGCCGATAGCGGCCTGGCGGCGGAACAACTGCTGGCCCTTTGCCGGAAGACAAAGAGCGGCTCTGACGGCGTCCGGGCGTCGCGCCGGGAGGCGATGGGAAAGCAGCGACTGGCGATGCGGCAGCAATGGACCGAAGAGGCGGCGGGCCTGGCCCGCGCCAGGCCCATCGCCACCGAGTGGCTGGCAAGGGTCATCGGAGAGGCCATAAAAGGAGAGGACTGGGTGTTAACCGCCGGTCAACTCAGGGGATGGCCGCGGCGGCTGTGGGACTGGGACAAGCCCTATCGCTGGGTCAGCGACAGCGGCGGAGCGGGCCTGGGACACGGAGCCGGGGCAGCCATGGGCGCCGCCCTGGCGCACCGGGGGAAGGGTCGCCTTTGCATAGATATTCAACCTGATGGGGATTTCATGATGACCCCCCAGGCGATCTGGACGGCGGTAAGCAGCAAGATTCCCCTGTTGATGGTAATGTACAACAACCGTTCCTATTTCAATTCGGAGCATCATTCGGTTGCCATGGCCTCGCAGCGGCGGCGGTCCGCGGAGACCAGGCTGATAGGCACGGCCATAGATAACCCGCCGGTTGATTTCGCCGGGCTGGCGCGTGATTTTGGCGCTTACGGCGAAGGGCCGGTCACTGAACCGGGGGATATCCGCCCGGCGCTGGACAGGGCTATTGGCCACATAAAGAAGACGGGTTTGCCGGCCCTGGTCGATGTCGTCTGCGCCAAGAAGGAAAGAAGGTCCCGCGGGGCGTAGCGGCACGCTGCGCGTGCGGACGGGGCGTAGCAGCACGCTGCGCGTGCCGGGAACTTAACGAACCTAACGAACCCAACGAACTCAAGGAACTCGTGGGATGACTACGGAACACACGGTCCTCGGCAAGAGTATTACTCCATTCCATGCCGGCGAAAAAGCGACAGGCCAGGCCGTCTATGCCGGCGACCTTCACCTCCACGATATGCTGGCCGGCAAGTTCTGCCGCAGCCCTCATGCCCATGCCCGGATCGTCCGCATTGATACCTCGCGGGCCGCGAAGCTGCCCGGCGTCAGGGCGGTAGTAACCTGCCGGGACGTGCCCGGTCAAAGGATCGGGCGGTGGGTGTGGGACCGCCCGGTCTTCGCCGAGGGCAAGGTCAGGCACATCGGCGAAC
>CAZFEA010000458.1:0-2487 GCA_964518085.1 uncultured Dehalococcoidia bacterium | reverse complement strand
GGTGATTTCTCTCGCCGGCCTGGTCGGCCTGGAAAACCGTTTCCCATACGAGCTCTCCGGCGGCCAGCAACAGCGGGTGGCGCTGGCCCGGGCCCTGGCCCCATCCCCCAAACTGGTATTACTTGATGAACCGTTCTCCAACCTGGACACCGACCTCCGGGCACAAATACGCCCTGAGATCGAGCGCATGCTTCGCGCCACCGGGACCACCGCCATTCTGGTGACTCACGACCAGGAAGAAGCCATGGACATGGGTGACCGGGTGGGAATCCTGTACCAGGGCCGCCTGGAGCAACTGGCTGCCCCTGAGCAGGTCTACCACTGGCCGGCGACGCGGTTTGTGGCCGATTTTGTGGGACAGGCCGATTTCCTTCCCGGCCGGGTGACGGCCGGAAGCATTTCCACCGAGATCGGCGATTTTCCGGCGGCGGCTGATTTGCCGGAAGGGTCCACGGTGGAGGTAATGCTGCGCCCGGACGACGTCCGGTTGTTCCCTAACGGCGAGGGCGGCCCGCAGATCACTGCCCGGCGGTTCAGAGGGTCGGAGAACCTGTACACCATCCTCCTGGCATCAGGGAAAGAGATACACAGCGCCCAGCCCTCGGCGCATATACTGCCGGTGGGGACACATGTAAGTATCAAGGTCGAGCTTGACCACATCGTGGCATTTCCGAAATAATAAATGGAACACCATGTCTAAGCAAGTCCTAACGTGGAAGGCCCTGGCTGCGGCCTTCATCGCCAGCTTTTGCGTAATGGTCATCGAGCTCATTGCCGGCCGGATACTGGCGCCCTACATCGGTGTTTCCCTTTATACCTGGACGAGCATCATCGGGGTCATCCTGGCGGCGGTCGCCCTGGGCAACTACTGCGGGGGCAAAATAGCCGACAGATTTCCCTCGCCATCTGTCCTGGCGGCCACCTTCCTGCTGGGCGGCCTGGCAACCGCCGCGTTACTGCCGGCTACCAGGAACTTCGCCGCGGCAAGCTGGATCGAGAACTACCCGCCGTTGTGGAGCTTTACCCTGAAGACCATGTTCATTTTCTTCCTCCCGGCTTTCATCCTCAGCGCCATTTCGCCCCAGGTCATCAAGTTGAACCTTGCCGACCTGCGGCAGACCGGCAGCACCGTCGGGGCAATATACGCCTGGTCCACTGCCGGGTCGATACTCGGGACCTTCATGACCGGCTTCTACCTGGTGCCCCGGCTTGGTACGCGCTCGACCGTCTGGATGGTAGTTGCCATCCTGATACTCACCGGCGTTGGAGTCTGGGCCTTATGGAGAATCCCGCAAAGATGGAACATTTCCATCAAAAATGCTGGTCTGGCCGTAGTACTGGCCGGCGTGGTAGCCGCCTCGGCTGGCATCTTCGGGAAGCCGGAGCTGTGGCGGGAAAACTACGCCCGCGAGTCCAGCTATTTCACCATTCAACTGCGAAATTACGGGGACGAGAAGGGCTTTTTTAAGGCGCTGGTGCTCGACCACCTGGTGCACAGTCTGGTCGACCCCGAGTCTCCGGCGGTCATGAGGTACCCGTACCTCAAGGTCTTTGAAGAGATAACCAGATACATCACCGAGGACAACCGGGCTTTGACAGTCCTCCATCTCGGCGGCGGAGGCTATTCCTATCCCCGCTATCTTGAAGCCGTCTACCCGGGAACAGTCAACGAAGTGGTCGAGATCGATCCGGTGGTGACCCAGGTAGCCCATGAGGAACTGGGACTGCCGCAGGATACCACTATCAGGACCTACAACCAGGATGCCCGCCTCTTTCTCATCGGCCGGACGGCGCCGGAAAAATATAGCGTGGTCGTCGGCGATGTGTTTAACGACCGGTCCACACCCTATCACCTTACCACCGTTGAGTTCGGCAGGCTGGTAAAAGCGAATCTGGAGCAGAATGGCATTTACCTGGTCAACATCATCGACGATTACCGGCGGGGACGGTACGCCGCCTCTTTCATCCACACCCTGAGGCAGGTCTTCAACAACGTCTATCTCTTCCGCGTCCCGGAGCAGAGGACCATGGTCATCATGGCCACCGATCGCAAGCTAGACTTCGACGACTACCGGAAAGCGGCTACCTCCGGGGAAGATGCGGAGCTATTCGGCCAGCCAGTAGACCAGGAAGAACTGGAACGGTACCTGGCCGAAAAAGACCCTATCCTGCTGACCGATGACTACGCCCCCACCGACATCCTGGTCGCCTCCCTGACAACCGGACGGTAGCCAGCCGCATCCCAGGTAGGGGCGAGCCAGGGGCGGAGGATGGGGACGGTGGGGTGCGGCTCGCCCGCCCGGGGGTGTGGCGGTAGCAGCGCGGTCTCCGCACCGGGAAGGTGGCCCGCCCTCAAATTACCGGTGGTACCGGGGACTGCCGCCGCGCGCCGCCGGGGACACTCGGACAAAGGGCGGGCTAAAACCGTCCCGCCACGGCCGCCGCCGCCCCCATGGTTAGCCCCTACAGATGGCGCCCGTTTCCAAT
>CAZFEA010000457.1:0-2502 GCA_964518085.1 uncultured Dehalococcoidia bacterium | reverse complement strand
CATCGCCGCCGTTGCCGCCTCCTGCGCGCCCGCGGCGGCGCCGCAGGCGCCCGCTGGTCCGGCCGCCATCGGCCCGCAGGCAAAAGCCCCCGCCAAAGGGGCGTGGGAAACCCTGGTGGCCGAGGCGAAAAAAGAAGGCGCCGTGGTCATCTACGGCAGCGTGATCGGCGACGCCAGGGACCCGCTGGTATCCTTGTTCAAGCAAAAATACGGCATCGGTCTGGAGTTCTTACAGGGCCGGGGAGGAGAAATCGTGGAAAAACTCTTGACCGAACGAAAAGCCGGCCTGTATTCCGGAGATATGGGCATTGGCGGCCTGACGACTTACTTCAGCACGCTGAAGCCGGCGAAGGTGCCCCTGCCGTTGGAACCGTTCCTGGTACTGGATGAGGTAAAGGACCCATCTAAATGGCGGATGGGTAAATTGCCGTTCGTGGACGAAGACAAGACGGTTATGGCCCTGGCGTCGGTGGCCGCCCTCTGTGTTAACATCAACACTACCATGGTCAAAGAAGGGGAAATTACCTCTTTCAACGACCTGCTGGCGCCGAAGTGGAAGGGCAAAGTAGTCATCAATGACCCTACCCTATCCGGTTTTGGAAACGACTGGTTCAGTTTCATGCTGGTAAACGCCTACGGCCGCGAAAAAGGTACCCAGTACATGAATGCCCTGAAAGCCAATGACCCCGTCGTGATGCGGGATGAAAGACTCCAGGTGGAAGCAGTAGCCAGGGGAAAGTACCCGGTGATACTCGGCGCCAAACCGACTGTAGTCCAGAGCTTCATCACCGCCGGCGCGCCCATCAAATCCATAAAAGTAAAAGAAGGAGCTCCGGTCACTTCAGGTCCCCTGAATCTTTACGTCTTTGACCGTGGGCCGCATCCAAATGCTACCAGGCTCTTCGTAAACTGGTTGCTCTCGAAAGAAGGGTCGGAAATCATCAATCGCACCACGGGCTATGCCACTGAAAGGGCGGATATTTCCAAGACAAACCTCGATCAGGACCAGGTGCCCGGGCCGGGCGAACCGCTGCAGGATGAAGCGTACGTCATGGGAAAAGCCGAAATGCAGAAGGTAGCCGCGGGGATTTTCAAGGACCTGGTCAAATGAGAGCAAAAATCAAAATGAAAAATGCAAAATGACAGGTCAAAATGCCAAAACGGTGGCACAGGCCTCCGTGCCTGTGAGCCATTGTTTTGCAACCGCGAATGAACGCGAATAAACGCGAACATGTCCATTCGTGTTGCTTGTGAAAATGTCGCCGTCTCCCCCTTTGAAAAAGGGGGACTAAGGGGGATTTAAGAAACAGGCAAAATCCGCCTGTATCCCCCTTTCGCGAAAGGGGGAGGAAGTGAATTTTGAATTATGCCATATTACAAAGACTTACGGGACTGGATGGATTTCCTGGAAAAATCGGGGAAACTGAGGAGGGTCCGCAGGGAGGTAAACAAGGACACCGAGGTCCATCCGGTTGTCCGGTGCCAGTTCCTTGGCTTGCCCGAGGAGCAAAGGACGGCCGTCCTTTTTGAGAAGGTGGTCGACGTCCGGGGTAAAAAGTACGACATCCCCGTCCTCGTGGCCTCCCATGCTCCCTCGCGGGAAGTCTATGCCATGGGCATGAAGTGCCGCCCGTCCGAAATTGCCGAGAAGTGGGCCCAGGCGGTACTGCACCGGCAGGAGCCCAGAATGGTCGCCTCCAGCCCGTTGTTCGAGGAGGTGCATACCGGGGATACCCTTCTGGAACACGGGGGAATGGAGGAGTTTCCGGTGCCCATCTCCACCCCCGGCCTGGACAACGCGCCTTATTTGACCTGTGCCAATTTTGTCAGCAAGGACCCGGATACCAGGATACGGAATGTCGGCAATTACCGGGCCATGGTCAAATCGAAGAACCGGCTGGGCATCAACCCGGGCGCCACCCAGCACTTCAGGGAACACTGGGAAATGTGCCGCTCCAGGGGCATTCCCATGGAGGCGGCCATCTACATCGGCGCCACGCCCAACCTGGGTTACGTGGCTACGGCAAAGGTTCCCTACGGGACCGATGAGTTCGCCGTGGCCGGCGGCATCGCTGGCGAACCGGTGGAACTGGTCAAGTGCCAGACTGTTGACCTCGAGGTGCCGGCAACTGCCGAGATCGTCATCGAGGGCATTGTCCCCACCGACGTCATGGAACGGGAGGGGCCTTTTGGTGAGTTTACCGGATACATGGGCCAGGAGTCGATCAACCCCTTCATGAACATCACCTGCATCTGCCATCGCAGACAGCCGGTTTACAATGCCTTCTTGAGCCAGTTTCCGCCGAGTGAGAGCAGCAAGCTAAGACAGGTCGGCGACGAGTCGATGTATTACAAGTTTCTCAAGCATGACTGCAACATCCCGGGCATCATTGATATAGCCGTCCACGAAAGCAGCGGTTCAGCCGAATATTTTGTGATTCGAATGAAAAAGACCCATCCCTCTCAAGCATGGCAGGCGCTAAACGGCGCGGTGGCGCTGGT
>CAZFEA010000456.1:0-2522 GCA_964518085.1 uncultured Dehalococcoidia bacterium | reverse complement strand
GGATTAAGAGCCTGCCCTGAGCGAAGCGAATGGGTGAGGGGGCGTCACATCACCCTCACCCTGAACCCTCTCCCGTCGAGGGAGAGGGGACCGCAGCGATTAGTTCACCAGGATGATCGTGATCCCGGTCAGCACGAATGCTGTGCCCACCAGGACTTTGATGGAAAAGACCTCCATCTTGCGGTTTACCGCATATGACAGGAAGGGAACGATCAGGTTATTGGTAGAACTCAGCGGCGCCACCGCGGCCACCGGGGCGAAATTGAGGGCCACGTAGCGGAATATCTGGGCGGCGCCGACCGAGGAGCCTCCTATGAGCATGGATAGCACCGCCGGGCGGGGCAGGCAGGCCAGGCAGCGGCGCCGGTCGGGCCTGGCCAGGAAGAACACCACCACCGTTCCCGCGGCCAGGTACGAGATAAGGCCTCCGGCAAAGGGTGAACCTATTTCGGTGATGCCCACCTTGACGAACAGGGGCGAAATGCCGTAACACAGTCCCGAAGCGAGAGCGGCGCCGACCCCCTTGAACATCTTCTTTCTGGGCATTTTCTCCTCGGTGCCGGCTTCTTTCGATGACGTGCCGATGAGGAGCACGCCCAGGAACACGGCGGCGATGCCAAGCGCGTGGAGGAATGTCACTGTTTCCCGGAGAACGACTATGGCCAGGCCGGTGGAGAAGAGGACGTTGGTAGACATCAAGGGGGTGGTCCGGTTAGCCCCGATGAGGCGCAGTCCGGCATAGTTGAAAGACCTGCCGACGACGAAGTGGATGATGCCCGCGGCGCTGAGGGCGAAAATCCCCCACCACGATAGCATCCCGAATGCCTTGCCGCTGCCGGAAATGATCACGGCGGCCAAAAAGACGATAATGCCGATGGCGATGGAGACGGGCAGCGGACTGAAGGACTCTTTGGCGAAGTGTACCGCTCGCCGGGTGAATACGTTGCTTCCGGCATAGCTGACGCCGGACAACATGGCGAGAAACTCACCCATTGTTGGTTTTCGCCGGAGGGATCGGGTTAGGCATGGCGAGGCAAATGATGGCATAAATAGCCGGCTTTTGCAATGCCGGGTTTCCTGGTAGGGGCGAACCAGAGAGGCCCGCCTGCGGCGGGGCTCGGCGGCTCGCCCGCCAGCACGAAATACGACAGGCTGGAATGCCTGCTGTAGGGGCGAATCTCTGTGTTCGCCCGCGGGGTGGCACGCGGCAGCGTGCTGCTACGCCCCGCCCTGTTACCTGTTACCTGTTGCCTGTTTCCTTTCCATCACCCGTCTCGCCGCGTCAAAAACATCCCTTGCCGTGAGGCCGTACTTTTCCTGTAGCTCGCGCTCCGAGCCTGACTCGCCGAAGATGTCTTTCACGGCCACCATCTCCACCGGTACCGGGCATTCACGGACGAGCACCCCGGCGATGGCGTCACCCAGTCCTCCGGAAAGCTGATGCTCTTCGGCGGTGACCACCGCCCGGCACCTGCGGGCAACCGAGAGAAGGGTGGCGGTATCCAGCGGCTTCACCGTATGGACATTGGCTACCGTGGCCTGCACCCCCCTGGCGGCCAGCATGTCAGCCGCCGACAGGGCCTCGCTGACCATGAGGCCGCAGGCGAATATGGCCAGGTCATTTCCCTGGCGGAGAAGGTTGATCTTGCCTATGGTGAAATCGTCTGTTTGGCTGGTAATGACCGGCAACGGGTTGCGGCCCAGCCGCAGGAAGACCGGACCCGGGTGATCGGCGGCGGCAATGGTTGCCTTCTTCGCTTCCACGGTGTCCGCCGGCACGAGCACGGTCAGGCCCGGCAGCGCTCTCATGCTGGCGATGTCTTCCAGGGCCTGGGCGGTGGCCCCGTCGGCCCCTACGGTGATGCCTGCGTGGGTTGCCGCCAGTTTGACGTTGGCCTCGTTGTAGCAAAGGGAAACCCTGATCTGGTCGGCCGACCGTCCGGTGAGAAAGACGCTGAAGGAGCAGGCAAAGGGGATTTTGCCCTCGAGCGCCAGTCCCACGGCCGTACCTATCATGTCCTGCTCGCAGATACCCATGTTCCAGAAGCGGTCGGGGTACCTGGCGGCGAACCATTCCGCCCTGGTGGAGCCCGCCAGGTCTCCGGCGAGGACCACGACCTTGGGGTGGGTCTGTCCCAGTTCGAGGAGACCCTCACCGAAACCGTCACGGGTTGGTTTACCGGCCAATGGTTATCCTCCGGATGACAAGTGACAAGTAACAAGTAACAAGTAACAAGAGTCAAAACCTCTTACAGATAATTTCGTGAATCTTGCTAAATTTGCCACGAATGAACACGAATGGACACGAACTGATTCACCTTGATTGTTACCAAAACAACTCGCTGCCTCCTCTCCCCTCGCGGGAGAGGATTAAGAGCCTGCCCTGAGCGAAGCGAATGGGTGAGGGGGCCATTTCTTACTCAAATCTGTGCTAATTTCGTGAAATCTTGTGGTTCCGTCCCAACCCTAAGAAACAGGCAAAATCCCCCTGTATCCCCCTTTTGCGAAAGGGGGAGGTAAAC
>CAZFEA010000455.1:0-2534 GCA_964518085.1 uncultured Dehalococcoidia bacterium | reverse complement strand
ATCGGGGCTTGGTGGTGGCTCCAGCGATGCCGCGGCGACCATCGTGGCCCTCAACGATATGTGGCAGCTTGGCCTGACGCTGGAGGAAATGGCGCGACTGGGGGCCAGGATCGGTTCCGATGTGCCGTTCTTTATCCGGGGGGGCCACACCGCCCTGGTAACCGGCAGGGGGGAGTCTGTCTCGCCCCTGGGTCCCATCAAACCGGCGTGGGTTGTCTTGCTTCGTCCCCCGGTGGCGGCGCCCGCCGGCAAGACCGGAAAGATGGATGAAAGCTTAATGAGGACAAACTTGACACAGTGGCAATATGCGGCTAAAATGGTAGACGGGCTCAACACAGAGCGACGGATCAATGAGAATTTGCTGTTCAATGTTTTTGACGAGGTAGCACCCAGGGTTTTCCCTGACTTGACGATCTACTGGAAGGCGATGCAGGATGCGGGGAGTGCGAAAGTGAACCTGGCCGGTTCCGGACCTACCATCTATTCGCTTTTTCACCGGAGATCAGAAGCTGCAACGACATTCGACAGGATCAGTTCACAACTAAGCACGGCCTACCTGGCCAGGACCCTGGACTAACATGAATGCTATAGTTCAAATCTTAACTGAAATCATTCCGCGGGAGAGGGAGCAGCGTATCAAGAGGATCTGGCTGCTGGCGGGCCTGGTGGGGGCAACACTGGCGCTGTCGTTCGGCATATTGATGTTGCTGCTGAGGGTGCAGGCGCTATTGTCCCGTCCTCTTGAGGATTATGCACCGTACGCCTATCTCGGCGCTTTTGTGATAACAGTGCTGAATAGCTCCACCATCCTTTTCCCCGGTCCGGGAATGGCCCTGGTAGTGGCGGCGGCGTCCAGGTGGGACCCCGTCTGGATTGCGGTGGCCGCCTCTATCGGCGGCTCCCTGGGCGAACTCACCGGTTATCTGGTTGGCCGCGCCGGAAAAAACGTTATAATAGCCGAACAGTCCACGCTGTATCAAAAAGCCGAGAAGTGGATGCGGTCCCGTGGCGGCTGGGTGGTTACCTTTCTGGCGGGTGTGCCGCTCACTCCCTTTGACGTCGTCGGCATCGTTGCCGGCGGCTTGCGTTTTCCGGTCGGCAAGTTCCTGTTGTTTTGCTGGCTCGGGCGCCTGCCGCGCACCTTTGTCGAAGTATTCTTCGGCGCCAGCCTGCTGAAGTATTTGTTGGAAGCGTTGAAATAGTTTTGCCCGGCAAACAGCCAGTACCACAGGCGTCCCGCCTGTGAGTTATCATTTATTGCCCCTAAGACATCTAGTGGAAGAAACGCTCGTCTCCCTGGACCTGGAAACGACGGGTTTGGACCCCGAAAACGCCGGCATCGTTGAAATCGGGGCGGTCAAATTCTGCGGCAAAAAGGTACTGGACGAGTTCCACACCCTGGTCAATTCAGGCGTTCCTTTGCCCTATTCGGCGGAGTGCCTGACCGGCATATCCCCCCCGGAACTGGAGCATGCCCCTTCCGTGGCCGAGGCGACCACAAGGCTTCTTGCTTTCATCGGAAACCATACCCTTGTTGGCCATAGTCTCGATTTCGACCTCGGTTTCTTACGGGCCAGGGGGATAAAGCCGGCTAACCCTGTCTACGACACCTATGAGCTGGCAGGCCTGCTGTTGCCGGAGGCGCCTGATTTCAGCCTGGCGACGGTAGCCCACTGGCTCGGGGTCGAAGTTCCATCCAGCCATCGAGCCCTGGCCGATGCCCGCACCTCAATGCAGGTGCTCATCGCTTTGCTGGAAAGGGCGAGCCGATTGCCGGCGGGGACCATCAGCGAGTGTCTCCGCCTCACCCGGGATATTCCCTGGTCTTTTCGCAAGCTTTTCTCAGCCATCGCCGAAAGCAAGGGACCTCTTTCCGGCAGGGGAAGTCCGGACAACATCATAGGCTGGTTGTTGCCTCACAGCTCGGAAGACAAGTGGGCCGGCTATCCCTCGCTGCAGCCGAACAAGAAAGGTTCCCAGCTTGATCCGGACCGGATCGCCGGGATATTGAGTCCGGGCGGGGCGTTTTCTCAGAGCTTTCCCGGCTTCGAGTGCCGCAAAGAGCAAATAGCCATGGCCACGGCCGTGGCGCAGTCGTTCAATAATGGCGGGCAGCTTATCGTGGAGGCTGGCACCGGTACAGGCAAGTCCCTTGCCTATCTTCTGCCCGCTGCCCTGTTCGCCACCGCCAACCAGACGCGTGTGGTTATTTCCAGCAATACCATAAACCTCCAGGAACAACTGATCAACAAGGATGTGCCGGAGTTGAGGAAATGCCTGGCCTGGGACACGGCCGATTTCAGGGTAACTCCCCTCAAGGGAAGGAGCAACTACCTGTGCCTGCGGCGCTGGGACCATTTCCGCCAGACGGGCAGTCTCGCGCCCGAGAATAGCAAGCTCTTCTTGAGGACCGTGGTGTGGCTGGGGACCACCGGCGCCGGGGACAAGACCGAGCTGAGATTACTGAACTCCGAGGTCGGTTTCTGGAGCGGCATCTGCTCGGAGGAGGAAAGCTGCCTGGGAAACAAGTGCGG
>CAZFEA010000454.1:0-2539 GCA_964518085.1 uncultured Dehalococcoidia bacterium | reverse complement strand
TCATGGTTACTACGCCTTCTTCCTTCGCCTTCGCCACCGTCCTTTGCCATTGCGCTTCCCCGTCATCGCTGGCGGCAACGCTGGCTGTAGGTTTCAACCCGGGAGATGCGGTGGGCGTGGGCGCGGGAGTGCAAGCCACGGCAAGTAAAACCGATAAGAGTAGCCAAGACAGACGCATTCATTTCCCCTTTCGATCAAAGCATAGATATACGTGGCACGCGCGTGGGGAGCTGCGGAGAAGGTCACGCATACAGGGTCTGGAACAGTCTTCCCCAGCGGGTCACCGGCTCTCGAATTTTGAGCGCCTTTAGCCCGGCCCAGGTGGTCGCTTGGCGGCTGTGTACCACCGGCACCCCCAGATCGGCCTCCAGGGCGCGGACCACCCATGCCGGACACCAGGCGCCGCAGGGAATGTATATACCCTCGGCGCCGGCAGCCTCCATATAGGCTTTCCTGGCTGCCCCATAGGCAGCGTTCTGGGGCAGGGCGTGAATATCGCGATTAAAGGTAATATTCAGGCTGTTGAGAGAAGCCACCTCAAAACCACTGTCCTCCATGAATTTCCTGATTTTTTCTTTTTTTTCGTCGGGAAGGGGTGAAGCCATGGCAATCTGCCGGAGCTTCAACGCCCGCAAAGCGTCCACGGCCGCGGTCAGGTCGGTGGTTGCCGGGATTTTGGCCGCCTGCTCTACGTTTTTGATAATCTCTTTGTCGAAACCAAAGCCCCTGGTACACACCAGGGGCGCCCCGTCGACGGAGACAAAGCCAGCCCCGGCGGTGGCCAGCCGGGCGGCGGCCTCGTAGGCCCGGGACAGGGCCATCTGCGCCTGTTCGTCGGTGATGGCGGTAATTCCCAGGGTGGCGATCAGTATTTCAATACCATCGGGGATGACGGAATGGACATCAACCAGGGACGAGGAATAGGGCACAGCAGGGCTGACCCAACCCAGCTTGCCCCTCCATCCGGTTACCCCGTCGCGTATCTCTTCTAATGACAAGATCATACCTCCTTTCCTTATTGTTGGCACGGTCTATGCCGGCGACGGCCCAGAGGCGCCACGATTATCAGCCCAAGCGCAAGAGATAGTCCTGAAAGGTATTTTCTTACCATCGAATACCGCCTTTTCTTTCTAACTGAAAAGCGGCCCCAGTATAGGACTTCCGTAGATAGGTTGTCAAAATGCCGCCATCATCTTCCCCAGCATCTGCGGGTCCCGGCACACGGCAAAGTCCCACACGCCGAGGCGGCCCCAGTTGTTGACCGCGGTGACCCAGCGGCGGGCAGCCTGGTACTTGGCCCGGTCCTGGTCATCTTCTTCGCCCTTAACCTCGAGCACCAGCATCTTGCCATTCTTGAGACGCACCAGGTAGTCCGGTTCGAAGTGGTGCGGTCGTATTCCCAGTAGAAGTCCGGCTCATAGTATGGCTTGCAGATACCGGGGTCTCCACCGGCTGGATAAGGACAGGTTCGCTGGAAGCAGGCGTAGTCATCGGCCTCCCTTACGTCCCCGCGTTGACACACTTCGTTTCTGGCTTTCATATTTGCCTCCGGCAGGCTCCGCGACGCAGACGGCTTCTCTCTCTACCGCGCCGGCCTGCCTTGATTTCGAATCCAGAAGTACCGCCGGGGTGATCCCCAACGCCAGGGCTATTCGCGAAATAGTCAGGAGAGTCATGTTCGGCGCCGCGTTCATCATTCGTGAAACAGAGGACCTGGAAACGCCCATCTGCTTCGCCAGCCAGGCCCGGCTCAACCCCCGGTCCTGCAATATCTTCAGCATCTCCTCGATGACCTGAATCGCCAGGTCTTCGGCAATGAACTCCGGGTCCTTCTCGAGTTCTCGAATGTCCCGCTCCAACATTAGTTCGCGGCTATCATGTTCCATTCCCATACTCCTTCAGATACTGGTCTCGTATTCTCTCCGCCCTTTTGTACTCCGCCTTCACCGTATCTCCCTTGTGAAAGCCATTTGTCAAGAGAGTCATGCGTCCGGCCTGGAAGAAATAGAGCAACCGGTCGCCGTGGACCGACTTGAACTCAAAAATCTTTTCATGTCCTTTGATAATTCTCGATTTCCGCTCATTCCGGATTGGGCCACATTCGGCGTGCCGTCTCATCGTAGCGGCCAGTGACTTATAGGAAGGCGGGTCATCACGTTTCACGCGCTCCAGAAAGTCGACGGCGGGACAGTCTCCGTTGTCAAGGACAATAGCCGAGATAGTGAATCTCTGCCCGACATACTGCGTCAGAAGTCTCATAATGTTAACATATAAGTCAACAATCTGTCCAATACTTATTCAGGATTCGCGGCGAGCCGGAGACGGTGAAAAGCTGGCCGGATACCGTGGTCTTGAGCAGGTCCCCCATGTTGACGTCGGGGCGGATTTGTGCCATGTGAGTCCTCAGGTGCGGGTCCGAGTCTTTTTTCTCTTTGACGATCGGCCCGCGGGCGGCGATGCCCGCCGGTGGGATATTGACCCTTTTGACATTCTTATGCCGGTAGTCCGCAACCTTATCGCCGTCGGCAGGGCGCTTTCG
>CAZFEA010000453.1:0-2541 GCA_964518085.1 uncultured Dehalococcoidia bacterium | reverse complement strand
TTTCTTAAATCCCCCTTAGTCCCCCTTTTTCAAAGGGGGAGACGGCGGTATTTTCTGAGCCTTGGAATTTCCAGGCTCGATCGAGGCATGACATGCGATTAGCCATTACCGGTGTCTCCGGCTACCTGGGCAAGAAGGCCGTAGAGCGGCTGGCAGAAGAACCGGATGTCGACGAGATAACCGGACTGGATGTGGTCGCGCCCGGCTTCTCTTCACCCGGGCTCCGGTTCCGCCGCATGGATATCCGCGCCCCCGACCTGGCGGGATTCCTCAAGTCGGCCGGCATTGACGCAGTCCTCCATCTTGCCTGGATATTCAATCCCATCCATGACTACCGGCTCATGTACGACATCAATGTCAATGGCACGGTGAACCTCTTAGAAGCCTGTCGCCGGGCAGGGGTCAGGCACATAGTCATGGCCGGCAGCACCACTTGCTACGGGGCCCATGCCGACAACCCGGAATGGTTGGAAGAAGACCATCCTTTGCGCGGTAACCCTGATTTTCCCTATGCCCGTCACAAGGTTATAGTTGAAAATCTGTGCGATCGGTTTGTGAAGGAGAATCCGGGCATCGCTGTTACCCGGCTGCGGGCATGTATCGTGCTTGGGAAAAGCGCGGACAATTTCGTCAGGAGCCTCATCTTCATGAGGGGACCCCGGCATGCACTGGTAAGAGGCCACAATCCGCCTCTGCAGTTTCTCCATGAGGACGACCTGACCGCGGTAATGGCCCTTGTCCTACTCCAGCGGCCGGAGGGTGTCTACAACGTTGTTCCCGATGATAGTCTGCCGGTGCGCACCATAGGCGAACTGGCCGGGAACCCTTTCATAGAATATCCCTATTTCCTCCTTCGCCCGTTCATGGCAACCCTGTGGTCCCTGCGGCTGCTGCCGGTGCCGGCCTCCTATTTGCCCTATGCCATGTACCGGTGGACTGCCAGCAACGCCAAAATCAAGCGGGAACTGGGCTGGCAGCCGGCATACTCAACACGCTCCGCACTGACCGCCATGCCAATTCCCTCTCCCTTGACGGGAGAGGGTTAGGGTGAGGGTGAAATCGGCTAGCGAAACCTGAAGGAGCTCAGCCATGGATCAGATAGCGGCCGGGTCCTCTCGAACAGGGCCTCCATGTGAGGGGACATGTCTATCCGGTTCTTAATGAGGTAAGAGAGTGTTCCCGGGTCAACCACTTCATTTACGAAAACTCCACCCACAAGTTTTTCCCCCTGGAAAACGAATCTCTTGAACTTTCTCCTTGAGCCGTCCTTTTGTTCCAGTATCCGGCTATGGCCATCTTGTGCCGCGATCAAGCCGATGGAAAAGGCGGTGTTGCCAAATAAATTGAGCGCCGCCATCGGGATGCCGCCCTCATACTCGGCTTGGCCACCGGCCATGTTGGCCCCGGCCACGCCACCCCCGCTGACCGCGTTGGGCACGATCGCGTTCATTCCCGGTCCGTCCGAAAAGAACCCGGGCGCCTCGGCCACATCGCCGGCGGCAAAAATCCCGTCAACGCTGGACCGCATTCTTCTGTCCACCACTATGCCCTTATTCATCTTGATCCCTGTGCCCTGTAGAAAAGAAGCCCTGCTCTTAACGCCGGCGGCGTTGACCAGGATATCTGCCTCCAAAGCCCCGCCATCAGAAAGCTCGATCCTTGACTTTCCGTCTGTCCTTTTGACGGCCGCGATTGTTGTTCCCGAAAAGATGCGGGCCTTATGGGCGATAAAGGCGTCCCTGATGTAGGCCGCGGCCTCCCGGTTAAAGTACAGCGGGAGCATATCCTGTTCTTTTTCGATGATGCTTACCGGGTAGCCTTTTTCGATCAGCGCTATCGCTATTTTTATCCCTACCAGCCCGCCGCCAATGATAGCCACATCCTTCCTGCCCTTTAGCTTCCCTAGCACCCTGCGGCAATCGGCCAGTGTCCTGAAATCCATGGCCCTCATCCCCGTTTTTGTGCCGGCCAGGGGATTGACCGGACCGGCGCCGGAAGCAATGAGAAGGGTATCATAAATCTCGGAGCTGCCATCATGGTAGACAACCCTTTTCTCCCCGGGGACAACGCCGACAACCTCCCGGCCGGTCACCAGTGTAGTTTCCAGGTCCCTGAAATAACCTTCACCCTTCGTCCACAACTGTCCCACACTTATTCTGCCCGACAACAGGTAAGACAGGGAGGCGGGAGAATAGGGCGGGCAGTCTTCCATGCTGACCAGTTTGACTTGGTCTATGGTAGTATTGCGCCTGATGGCCTCTAAAGCGCTCAGCGCCGCCGGGCCGGCGCCGATGATCAAATGTTTTCTTGCTCGTGCCATGGGATACATACCTCAAAATAGCATAACAGGATGCAACCTTCTCTTACGGTCGAATTGCTTTTTTATTAACCACGAATAAACACGAATGCACACGAATAGACACGAACAATATTGGTCGGGGTCACCATACGATACCTGGCCAAAAGAAATTTGATCTCCGGGTTCCTTAGTCCCTTAGATCTGAAGTCTTGCGTGAAATGGAAAAATTAGTAAGACATAGT
>CAZFEA010000452.1:0-2563 GCA_964518085.1 uncultured Dehalococcoidia bacterium | reverse complement strand
GGCGTTCCCCGGCGGGGCCGATACATGATACCTGGATGCCGGCATCGCCGAGTTCGTCTTTTATCGCCCGGTCGGTCTCGGAGACGGTCTTTCCCCACAGCCGGGAGGCGTCCCGGACCTCGACCAGGTCGTCGTCGATCCAAACGTAGACCGGCTTCGGCGCCCTGCCGGTAATGACGATGGCATCATAGCCGGCGTTCTTGAACTCGGGCGCGAAATGGCCGCCGGCGTTGGAATCGCCGAAGATGCCGGTCAGGGGGGACCTGGTCACGATCTCAAGCCGGCCGCCGCTGGGCGCCAGGGTACCGGTGAGGGGACCGGTGGTGTAGACAATGGCGTTGCCGGGGTCCAGGGCATCTTTAACCGAAGGGCCCACCAGATCCCACAGGATTCTGGCACCAAAGCCTTCGCCGCCGAGCCATTTCGAGGCGAACTCCATGCCTGTAGGCTCTTTCTTCACCGAGCCGGTGGTGAGATCAATTCTGAGTATTGTGCCGGACCATCCGAACATAGGCTTTCCTAAGTATCAAGTAACAAGTAACAAGTGTCAAAAGAAAATTCCAAACACCAAATACCAAGCTCCAAACAAATTCCAATACCGAACTTCAAAAGCTCAAAACGCGTTTGCTTTCGAAAATTTGAATTTGGAGTTTGTTTGGAATTTGGACTTTGGAACTTGTTACTTGTTACTTGTCACTTGTTACTTCTCTTGAGGGAGGAATCCTCTTTGCTGTAACTCCAACGCCACATCTTCCAGGCCTAATTTGTCCAGGGTCTCCTTCAAAGGCGCCGCCGTCTTCACGTCCCAGCCGCGGACGCGGTAGTACTCGTCCAGCATCACCCCGAAGTCCTCGGGATTGAGTTTAAACCCTTTCAGCGGCCCGTTGTTCAGCGGTTCCTTGAAATACAGTTCGGGGATGGTGTCGTCTTTCCGGGAAACGCCTTCGCGGACGTTGTAGGCCTGCTCCAGGGTGTAGATACGGTCGGCGATGTTGACCAGTTCTTCGCCGGTCATGTCAACGCCGGTAGCCGCCGAGACCATGCGGGCGTAATCGTTTTCCGTCAGCCCGTCCAGGGGAGGCCGGCTGTGGAATTTGCACATCCCCAGGCTGTCGATGATGGTAAACATCGCCTGCTCGTATCTGGTCATCTCGGCTTTGCCTTCGTGGCTGTGCGGGTTGGAACTATGGGGACTGCCCCATAGCTTGCGTGAAACTTCAGGCGGCAGTCCAGCCAGTTCCGGGTAGGGCCACCCTTTGAGGTGGTCTGCGCCGCGGGTGGAAGTGACCGAAGCCAGGGCGCAGCCATAGTGTGTCCGGGCGTTGGCCTCCACCGAGGCCCGTTTCTTGATGGTAAAAGCATACCTGGGGGCGTCACCGCCTATTTTCTGGGCGGCGCCATAGAGCCCTTCGGCGAGGATGTCGCCGAAGCCCTGGCGGTGGGCCATCCGTGACAGCAGCTCCATGCCCGCTTTCTCGTCACCCCAGTCCAGGACCATGCCGTCAGTCTCTTTTTCAGTAATGATGCCGCGTTTGAACAGATCGGTGGCCCAACCCATCAGCATCCCCGGCTCGGAGCCGTCCATGCCGTTTTCGTTGCAGTAGTGGGCCACCGCAGCGGCAAAAGGCAGGCTGGGCGAGCCGTACCACATGTTGACCACCTGGGAGACGCCGAACTCGAAGCCGCCGGCGCTGAGGCCGGCATAGGGTCCGGCGCTGATATTGTAATGGTGGCCGCAGTGTATCTCGCAGCCGTGGCAGCCGTTGAGCGAAGCTACGTATTCGGACCACTTTTCGCCGGAAATCTGCGCATAGTGCTCCGGAGAGCACTGGGTGACATTGAAATTGTTGAGATGGGCATGGCCGCCGTGGTAGAACATGTCCGCCAGGTACATGGTGCCCATCTTGCGGCGGGTCTCCCGCAGCCGGAGCTTCTTAACCTTCTGGCGGGCATCCCAGCACGCCCTGTGGAAGTCGTCAGGCCTGGCTATCCGCACCGAACCGGAGCCGCGGATAGCCACCGCTTTGAGGTTCTTGGACCCGGCCACCGCGCCGCAGCCGGTCCAGCCCGGGGCGCGCTCGATGTTATTGATCAGAATGGCGAAGCGGACCTTGTTTTCGCCCGCCGGGCCGATGCACGACACCTGGACGTTCTTGTCGCCCAGTTCTTCCTTGATGGCGTGGTCGGTCTCGGATACCAGTTTGCCCCAAAGCCGGGAGGCGTCGCGGATTTCGACCTTATCGTTGTCGATCCAGATGTAGACCGGCTTCGGGGCGCGTCCCCTGATGACAATGGCGTCATAGCCGGCATATTTGATCTCGGGGGCGAAGTGGCCGCCGGCATTGGAATCGCCGAAGATGCCGGTGATGGGGGACTTGGTGACGATTTCCAGGCGCCCGGCGCTGGGCGCCAGGGTGCCATTGAGCGGCCCCGAGGTATAGATCAGGACGTTGCCCGGGTCGAGGCCGTCTTTGACCTCCGGCCCGGCGTTGTCCCACATCAGCCGCGCCCCAAACCCCTCCCCGCCAAGATATTTGCGGGCATGGGCCTCCCTTAGCGACTC
>CAZFEA010000451.1:0-2566 GCA_964518085.1 uncultured Dehalococcoidia bacterium | reverse complement strand
AGGACAACCCTGGTGCAGATCGCCGCCGAGGAATTCAAAGTCTCCGCCGAGCACGTAACCGTCGCTCCCCTGGATACGGCCTACTGCGGTTTCGATTTCGGGACCGTGGCCAGCCGGTCGTTAACTCACCTGGGAAATGCCACCATAGCCGCCTGCGGCGACGCCAGGCGCCAGCTATTCCAACTGGCAGCGCCCATTCTGGGCGCCTTCGATCTCGACATGTCCGCCGGGAATATCTTTGTTCGCGAGGCGCCTGCTCGTTTTCGCTCGATCAGGGATTTGCTTACGGCTCCCGATAAGGGTCTCATGGAAATAACCGGCAAGGGCGCTTACACCGGCCCCGGCGCCCCGGAAGACCCGGTCACCGGCCAGAGCGAAAGGCCATGCTTCGACCACGCCTATGTTGCCAGCGGGGTGGAAGTAGCCGTCGACGTTGAATCGGGCGAGGTCAGGGTGCTCAGGAGCGGCGTCGCCTGCGACGTGGGCAGGGCTATAAACCCCACCATCGTCGAAGGCCAGATCGAAGGCGGGGATGCCATGGGCATGGGTTCAGCCATTTCGGAAGAAATGGTCTTCGATAATGAGGGAGTCCTGGCCAATGCCGGGCTGCGGGACTACCGGATACCGAGGGCCATGGATGTTCCCACACTGCAGAATGGTAAGGCGATGATCGTCGAGGCCGCCGAACCCGACGGACCCTTTGGGGCGAAAGGGATGGGGGAATTGCCGCTGGTAGTCACCGCCGCGGCCATCGCCAACGCCGTGTTCAACGCCACCGGGGCAAGGATTACCGGTCTGCCCCTTTCCAAAAAGAAGGTCCTTGAGGCCATCAAGTCAGTCGAGCAGTCAAGCAGTCAAGCAGTCGGGAACGTGAAACCACGAATAAACGCGAATGAGGGCCGGTAGCACAGGCCGCCGCGCCTGTGAGACACCCTTTTCATGCCTGATCGTTATTCGTGTCCATTGGCATTGGTACGAACATACCGGTACCACAGGCCGCCGCGCCTGTGAGACACCGTTTTCATCACATCATGGTGCTCGATCCGGCGAGCATGGACGGTTAATTCGTGGTTAAATACCGGTGAGGTGGGGAAAACACAAAGCAGGGCCAAATTGTTAGCGACGGAGGGAAGGTAAATGAAACGAGTCCTTGTTGCCATGGTCTGCATACTGGCGCTGGCGGCCATATCCTGTGCGCGGACGTCGCCCGGGACCTCTGAAGTACCGGCGCCCAGGGCGATTAGTCCGGCGGAAACAGGAGGGGAATGGAACAAAATCCTGGCGGAAGCACGGAAAGAGGGCAGCGTGGTGATGTACGGCGGCACCACCGCCGCCCTTCTCAAGGACCACGCCACCGTGCTTTTCCGGCAAAAGTTCGGCGTCCAGCTCGAGACGTTGACACAAACCGGCCCCCAGCAGAGGGCAAAAATTTTCGCCGAAAGGCAAAGAGGGATTTTTTATTCCGACCTGCTGGCCTCGGGCGTATCGGTTCACTACGATATGAAGGCCGCGGGGGCGGTAGACCCGATGGCGCCCCTCCTCGTTTCCCCCGAGATACTGGACGCCAGGAACTGGGTTGACGGGAAACTGCCCTGGGGCGATGACGATAAGACGACTTTCATCTGGGGCGCTTTCCCCAATCCCCCGCTGGCCGTCAACACCGAAATGGTCCGGCCCGGCGAGATAAAGTCCTATAGAGACCTCCAGGACCCCAGATGGAAGGGGAAAATCCTCATCAATGATCCCTCAGTCTCCGGGCAGGGCCAGTTGAACTTCGCCGGGGCGATTTACAACAAGATGGTGGACGCGGACTACTACCGCCACCTGGTCAAAGAACAAAAAGCGGACGTGTCCCGGGACCTCCACCTCCAGGTTGAATGGCTTGCCCGTGGCAAATACCCGGTGCTCCTCGGCCCCAGCCCGGGCAACGTGGTAAAATTCCTGGACGCCGGGGCGCCTATCGCCTGGGTCTACCTGAGCGAAGGCACCATCCTGGCCGGCGCCGGCACCGGGCTGAGCGTGATGAACCGAGCCCCCCATCCCAACGCCGTCAAGGTCTTCCTCAACTGGTTCCTGGGCAAAGAGGGGCAGCAGCTTATCCAGGATGCCTCCGACAAGCAGAGTCAACGGGTCGACCTGGCCACCGGCAAGCTCAGGGAGACCCGGCAGCCGGGCGTCAAATATTTCCCCGACCCGACCAACTGGGAGAAATTCTCACTGGAGGAATACCCCAAATACGCCAAACAGGCCGCCGAAATCTTCGCCCTGGCGAAATAGGATTCCCCCTCCCTTGACGGGGGAGGGTCAGAGCCTGCCCTGAGCGAAGCCGAAGGGGTGAGGGTGAAGTCCAGTAGGAGCGAGCCGTGGGGTGAGGCAATGAGGCGCCGGGCCGGCTCGCCCGATTGGGTGATTGACACAGCCCGGACAGGGCGGAATATCATACGGTGTGGAATTTCCGGCCCCGTAACCTGGCAACCCAGGGCGAACGTTTTCGCAGGCCCCAACCGTCTCCCAAAATACCGGTATCACAGGCGGCCATGCCTGTCAGAATGGGTGAAACTTGTGC
>CAZFEA010000450.1:0-2568 GCA_964518085.1 uncultured Dehalococcoidia bacterium | reverse complement strand
GAGGAGACCCAGTTTACCTCCCCCTTTCGCAAAAGGGGGATACAGGGGGATTTTAGTGCATATTCGGTGTCACAGGCGAGGACGCCTGTGGTACCGTCGTAATTCGTGGTTAGATTGCCCTAGGGAACGTTGAACAATGATTGTTATTGATACCAATAAATGCGTCGGCTGCGGCATTTGCACCACCATCTGTCCCGGCAGGGCGCTGCAGGCCTGGTGGGGCAATTCGGAAGTCGACCCCTGCAAATGTACCGATTGTTTCGGCGAGCGGAAAAGCAAGGCCCACCGGCGGCGCCTGTGTGTGGAATACTGTCCGGTCCAGGCGATTTCGCCGGCGGGCTGTGATGTTGTGAAAGGGAACGTCCACCCTAAATGAAGCACGAAAAATGTGATGTCGCCATCATCGGTTCTGGGTTTGGCGGCCTTACCGCCGGGGCCATTCTGAGCCGGGCCGGCTACAGCGTAATCGTCGCCGAAAGGCTGCCCTGGATCGGGGGCCGTTGCGCCAACGTCAATTACCGGGGCTACCGTATCTCCACCGGTTCAGTATGGGTCATGGAAGGGGCGATCAAGGAAATCTTTGGCGAGGCCGGGGCGCCATATGAGCTGAGGTGTCCCAAACAGCAGAACCTCTACCGCGTCCGCGGGAAGGACTGCGAGATGCCGGAAAAGGGGGGCGTGCGGACCATGATGGAGCATGCAGGCAGCAGGGACGGGGAGGCGGAGAAGGTCATGAGGGCTATGAAGCAGGCGCTGGTGTGGCAGTCGCCGAACGAGTCGGCAACCTTTAGCGAGTGGCTCAACCAGTATACCACCAACCCGGCCATCCACGGCATCTTCCAGGCCATGGTCAGCATGTCCATCGGCATCAGCATCTGGGAAATGCCGGCGCGGGAGTATTTCGACTTTCTCAAAGAGATCACCACGTTTAAGACGTACGGCTACGGGCCCGAGGGGCTGGGCAAGCTAATGGACGGTCTGGCCGGCGTTATCAAAGCGTGCGGCGGTGAGGTCTGGAGCCGCAGTCCGGCGACCCGGATTCTGGTCCAGGACGGCGCGGTTAAGGGCATGGTGGTCAGGAAAGCTGACGGTGAGGAAGTGACAGTCAGTGCGCGGGCAGTGCTCAGCAACGCCGGACCCAGGAACACCATCTCCCTGGCAGGCAAAGAGAATTTCGACATTTCCCATATTCGCCTGGTAGAAAACGTGTCCCGTCCGGCGCCCCAGATAAGCATTCTGCTCGGCAGCGACCGCCCTGTCTTCCCTTACGAGGGCAACCTGTTCCTGACCGAGTCCCGCCGGGTAAATGTTTTCACACCGGTGGGTTATGTCTGCCCGGACATGGCGCCCAGGGGCAAATATTCCCTGGAGGTGGGCGCCTTCCTGACAAGCTCCAGGCCTCCGTATGATCTGCGGAAAGACATAGAACTAGCTATGCTGGACGTTGAAGACCATTTGCCCGGTTTCCGCAACTATTGCCAGGTGATTCACGTTGGCTGCTTCCACTCCGAATGGCCCCTGTCCCGGAGCTGGGCCGGTTACAACCTGCCATCGCGGACTTCGATCGAGGACCTGTATGATGTTGGCGATGGGGCCAAGCCGGCCGGGTACTGGGGCACCCTTGGCGCCGGTTGGAGCGCCAGGCGGGTGATAGCGGACATCAAGAAGCGCATCAAGCCCGGCGAAGGCGCGTAGGTCCACCTGTAGGGGCGATGCCAGGGTGGAGTGGTGAGGAGTGGGGCGGCTCGCCCGCCGGATTTTTTTTTGGGGGGGGACGGCGTGTCGCGGTTACAATGTTTGTTGCAAGGAGTACATGAAAAGTTCGCACGTCCCGCTTCTCACTTCGCACCTCCAGAATGGACTGCCCCCAAGGGAATTCGAATCCCTGTCAACGGCTTGAAGGGCCGTCGTCCTGGGCCGCTAGACGATGGGGGCATGCGCCAATCAATAGTATATCAGGGTTGAAGGGATGGAGGCAACCGTCTGCCAAATCTGGAAAAACATTTCTTGCAATAAAGGGGGGAACCAGTGAAGACGAAAACCATCCGGCAATCGGTAACCATCAAAGCCAGCCCCCACGAAGTCTACGAGGCGCTGATGGACTCCAGGAAGCACTCAAAGATTACGGGGTCGGTGGCAAGAATCAGCCGCCAAGCCGGCGGAAGATTCAGCGTCTGGGACGGCGGCCTGGAGGGTGTCAACCTGGAGCTGGTTCCAGACAGGAAGATCGTCCAGTCATGGCGCACCAGTGAATGGCCGCAGGGGCACTATTCCACGGTGACCTTTTCTTTCCGGGAACTGGGCGATGGCCGCACCCGCTTGACCCTGAGGCATACCGGAGTTCCCGAGGACGACTACGAAAACGTCAAGCAGGGGTGGCGCGACTTCTACTGGAAGCCGGCGAAGGTGATGCTGGAAAAAGGGCGCTAGCCCTTGCGGGGGCGACAGGCTGGAAAGCCTGTCGTACCGAGGGCGGGCTAGCCGCACCCCGCTCACGGCCACTCCTCACTGGCTAGCCCCAATACTGTTCATTTAGTGGTTTTTTGTGGTACAATCCTTGTTCAAAGA
>CAZFEA010000449.1:0-2572 GCA_964518085.1 uncultured Dehalococcoidia bacterium | reverse complement strand
CCCTGGCTATTTGGCGCCGCCCATTAACGGCGCGAAGACCTGTTTACTCCATGGCACCAGGGAATCCTTGTGCATTATTGTTTCTTCCGTCTCTATATAGAGTTTTTCTCCCGAACGCACCACATGCGGGTCATTAGCGTCTTTCGGCACGTCCTCCCGGCCACTGGGGTTGGCATAACCCTTTTGAAAGAGGGTCCCTCCCTCTTTGCTCAAAATCCAATTGACGAAAAGAGCCGCGGCATTGGGATGGGCCGGTTTGACCGAAACGGCGAGAGTTCCCCCTGCAGTGCCGATCTTTCCTCCTTCCTTAACCCTGACCACGTGGAGGGGGACGCCGAGTTTTACGAAATCCGTGGTCTCGGTGACTCTGGTTCCGATGCCTATGGGATATTTGCCCCGGGCCACCCATTCAGTCAGTTGGCGGTAATCGTTGGTGATCACCGGCTGCTGTTTAGCCAGTCCCTGTATGAGTTTCTTCCCTTCAACGTCGCCGAGCACATAGACCATGTGGGCCACCGCGGCCTGACCCGTGCCCCCTCTAATGGGATCGAACATGGCGATCTTGCCCTTGTATCCGGGTTTCAGCAAGTCATAGTAAGAAACTATCTCCTCTTTCTTGATGTAATCGAGATTAACGGTGACATAGGTGTCCCATGAAGCGGCTATGCCGAAGCCCACGCGATCCTTTTCCGCGAAGGGCAATCCTCCCCCGACCCAGGCTTTGGGGTCCTTGACTTCCGGCAGGATAAGAAAAGGTTCTATAGGTTGCACCACCTTCGGCGGTTTGAGGTTGGTAATAATATTGACGCTGCCTATAATGAAGGCATCAGCCAGGTAGAGACCCGCCCTTTGCTCTGAAACCGCCTTTTCGGCCACCTCCGCACCCCGGCCGGTGACAAACTCGACACCGAGGCCGAACTTCTCTTTCATGCCCTTCAGGACTACATCTCTGGCAGAAGTGCCTATGCTCGTATACAGTGTCAGTTGTCCCTCTTTCTCAGCCGCTCTAACTACTTTGTCCCATTTTTGTTTCCATTCCGGCCCTGTCTGAGCGGCTGATTTGGCCGGCGGCGAAACCGCGGGGCCGGGCGTTACCGGCGGAGAGCAGGCATAAGCAAGTGCGGTCAAAAAGGGGATAACCAGCAAACCCGGCAGTATTCGTTTCACTCGTACCTCCTCGAATTCGTCTATTTCATCAGGGGGCTGAATATTTCGATGGCCACTTTGGCAAATTCCTGTTTCTTCAGGTTGTGTTCCGCGGTTATGGTATTGAAGTATTTGCCTCCCTTTTGCCTGACCATGGTCGGGTGCAGAAAATCAGTGGGGACATCCTCCCTGGCGCTCTGCCCGCCGATCAGTTGCGAGAGCAATGTCTGGCCCTCTTTGGTCAGCGCCCAGTTCAGGAACAGCGTGGCGGCGTGGGGATGGGGCGCCTTATTGAACATTCCCAGACCGCCGGCTCCGGAAGTGAGATGGACCCCCTCGACCGGGGATACCGGCGCCACCGGGGCTCCCAGCTTCATAAACTCCTGCATGTTTTCCGTTCTGGGGGCGACGGCTACCGGAAACTTTCCCTGGGCCAGCCATTCCACCTGCTGGCGCGCGTTGTTGACAATGACCGGCTCCTGCAGGGCGAATTTTTGCATGTAGTCCCGGGACATGATCACTTCGGATATGTGATAGGCCCAGGCCAGGCCGGCGCCGCCCCTTGGATTGTAAAGTACCATCTTCTTTTTCCATTTGGGTTGCAGCAGGTCGCCCCAGCCCTTAACTTCCCCCGGTCTCACCATGTCAGTGTTGACCAGGATTGGGGGTTGAGGGAAGGCCAGAAATCCTGTCCAGGTGTGTTCTTTGTCGATAAAAATCAGCTCGTTGTTCCACCAGGACTTCTTGTCCACCACCTCCGGCAAGAACAGCACCGGGTCCAGGGACTGGAGCACTTTTTGCCCCTGACCCAGAAGGGTTATGGCGCTGACGCCGGAGAGGTAAACATCGGCGACGTAAACGCCGGCGCGGTGTTCCCGAAAGACCTTTTCCGCCAGTTCCGGCGTGGTCCCGGCAACCCAGTCCAGACTGATGCCGAACTTCTCCCGAAAGGCCCTGGTCAAAGGGTCCCGAAGCGCGTTGCCCGCAGAAGTATAGATCACCACGGCGCCATCTTTGGCCGCCCCGGCCGTTGTTTCCGCCCATCGCGCCTCCCAGGTCCCGGTACTGCGCTTCCCAGGAGCCTCCTTTTTTGCCGCCGGGCCCGGTTCAGGAGACTGTGCCGGAGTGCAAGCCGAGGCCGCCAGAGCAATCAGGATTGTTAATGCGGCAACTACCGCTGCAAGACGATTTGCCATTCTTGTTCTCCTGAAACCGTCAGTAATCTGCTAAATGGAAACCCGGAGGGTCAACGTTGACCTTCCGCGCCGGCGATCACTTCCCTGGCCACGGCCTGCATCTTTCCTCTAAAGGTAATAAAGTCCTCGGTATCCAGGAACAGTTCTTCTTTGGGGTCGGGAAAGAATATGGCGTTTATGCCCCCGGTGGGGGCATCGACCCGCAGGCCGGGATTGCCGGTGCTGCTGAC
>CAZFEA010000448.1:0-2573 GCA_964518085.1 uncultured Dehalococcoidia bacterium | reverse complement strand
GGCACCTCAGAGGCGAGCTTCATGGACAAACAGCTTATTTCCACCGGCAATACCTGGGAGACCAACTATCCCTACGCCGGGGGCAGGCCGGCGCCGTGGACGCCCGTGGTCAAGGTAAATATCACCAATGCCTACCTTATCATGCTTGCCGGCCAGGTGGCTTACGATGATAGCGGTAAAATCGTAGGTCCCAACGAGATGAAGACCCAGTCAGAGAAAACCTACGCCAACATCAAGCAGGCCCTGACTGCCGCCGGGGCGAAAGTTGCGGACGTCATCTTCGAGCGGGCGTTCGTGCGCCAGGACTTTATGAAGGACTATATGATGGAGGGATCGCGGGTGCGGGGGAGATTTTACCGGGAAGGCGGCGTCACCCATCTGCCGCCGTTTACCGTTGTCGGCGTGGCTGCTTTGGCTCACGAGGAGCAGGTGCTGGAGGTGGAAGTGGTCGCCGTCTCGGAAAAGTAGCCGCACGCCGCTGTGCACCCCTGTGGATAGGCCGAAACCGGCGGGCGAGCCGCACCCCGCGCAACCGCGCCTCCTCCCGTGGCGCCGCCCCTAGGAGGCGCATTACCGCAAATGCTTGCCGAAGAAGGTGAAGATGCGCTGCCAGCCGTCGGTGGCCGCCTCCTGGCGGTAGCTGGGCCGGTAGTCGGCGAAAAAGCCGTGACCGGTGTCCGGCGGGTAGGACTTGAATTCGAACTGCTTACCTTGCTTTTCCAGCTCCTGCCTGAGCCGCACCACGTGCTGGGGCGAGGGGTTCTGGTCGGACTCACCGAACAGACCCAGCACAGGGCAATTGAGGCCGGCTATCATTTCAATGACCGGTTTGGGCTGATTCGGGGAAATTTCGTCGGTAACCACCCGGCCGCCGTAGCAGTTGACCGCGGCGCTGAGTTCCCGGGTATTGCAAGAGAATAGCATGACATACCGGCCGCCGGAGCAGTGCCCTATTATCCCCAGCTTTCCCGAGCAACTGGCCACGGCGCGAAGCGCCTTGGCCGCGCCGCTGAGGTCCCCGATCACCTGGGCGTCGGGTATGCCGCCGGTCTGCCGGAGGCGGTTGATGACCTCCTCGTCGGGCCCGCCGGGGCTTTCCCGGGAATACAGGTCGGGAGCAATTGCGATATAGCCGCGCGCGGCCAACTTGCGGGTGATTTCGCGCGTACCTTCCACCAGGCCAAAGACCTCGTGGATGACAATGACCCCCGGGTGGGGACCGGCGCCCAGCGGCCGGGACATGTAGCCATCGATTGAGTCGCCGTTGTTGCCATAGAACCTCACCGTCTCGCCCAGCATGCCCTGGTATGCCGCCCTCTTGTCAGTCGCCATTAGTCCTCCTCTGGGTTTAATAAGTTCCAAATTCCAAGTAACAAGTTGCAAATTGGGTTTTGGGATTTATTTGGAACTTGTTACCTGGCTCTTGGAATTTGCGAAACTACGGTGCTTCGAGCCGCAGGTAGACCCCGGCATTCAGGATGGATGATCTCAGGAAAAAGGCTCCGGCCAGTTCCAGCGCTCCGGCCGCCAGTTCCATGAACGCGGCCGCGCCGGTATCCCCCAGGGCCAGGCTGGAAATCAGCAGCGCCATGGGCAGCGCCAGTCCATAGACCATGATCAAGGCCGCCGGGGCGCGCACCAGGCGGACCGACTCCGCCGAGGCAAGGTCGCGGTGGGTGGAGACGCCAAGGTAGGCCCATAACATGATCAGTTGCAGGACAATTAGACCGATCTCGGCCTGCGCCAGCACCCTGGTGACCACAGCGGCGGCTGGAGCAGAACCTGATGCGGCCCCTGCCAGCAATAATATGGCCGTGCCCGAACCCAGGCCGGAAACAACAAACAGTACCGGCAGCAGGGGATTGTTCCAGAAGGGGATACTCTTGACCACCCCGAGAAGAAACCCGGTATAAATGACCAGCATCAGGGCAGCCGCCACAGAAATGATTCCGAAGATACTGTTTATCGGAAGGGCATTCCAGGGTAGAAAGGGAAGGGTATGGGCGAGACCGAAAAGAATGAATATTGTCAAAGTCAGCACGCCGCGGGTGATCCATGAAGAAGATAGCCTCGACAGGTCGCCCAGCAGCCGGGGCATCTTTATCTTGTGGCTGAGGTCCAGCATGAAAAATGCGCCGCAAACTATCGCCAGTAACGGCCCCAGGAGCAATCCCGACTGGACCAGCGGCCCGCGAACGCGGAAGAGCACAGCCAGGATATAGCTCACCAGGAAGATTCCGCCGGCCGAACCACCCAGGAAAATGGCCCAGGCAATCGCCCAGCCAAAGGCTTTCTGCTTTTCCATGCCGCCGGAAACGGTCTGTCTTAATGCGGGGTTTTGGGAAAGTTGGAACATTTTTCTTCCTGCGTGCGCGCCGCGGCGCACCCTTGATGCGGGGATTATAGAACTGCCGGGTTTCGCCTGTCAAACGATGATTATTGCCTGGCCTCCCGCGAAACAGGGAAAATCCCCCATTCCCCCCTTTTGCGGAAGGAGGAAATGGCCTGTCTCTCCCTTTGAAAAAGGGGGATTAAGGGGGCTTTAGAGCAAGGGCACGCGGCCGCGTGAGGCT
>CAZFEA010000447.1:0-2575 GCA_964518085.1 uncultured Dehalococcoidia bacterium | reverse complement strand
CCGGCGGGTCTATCAGCAGCGCCTGGTACAGGCCGAACTCGAAGTGCTGCACCGTGTTGCGGTGGCAATGGGCAAAGTAGAAACCGATAAAGTTGGGCTGGAACTGGTAGGTATAGTGGCCGACCTCCATGGAGCAGTGCCCCACCCCGTCATTCATCGGTGTCGGCTCGATGCCGTGCCAGTGGATGGTGTGGGGCGGGGGACCGTGGCCGTGGGTCTCGCCGTGGAAGATCACCCCGCGGGGGACGCGGATGGTCGCCCCCGGGAAGTTCCCGCCGCCGGTGGCCGGATTGTCCTTGTCCCGGAAAAGGAAAAAGGTCAGCTCCTTGGCGCTGTCCCAGGTGCGCACCTTGGCGCCATGCAGCAGGTCCCGCTGCACCGTGTGGGATGACCGGGGCGTGTCCTGGAGACTGGCCGCGGCCATCACCTCCGGGACAGGGTTGGTCGGCGCCAGCTTGTCCGGGGTGGACGGGCTGGCGGTGGGCGGGTCCCACATCCTGACCCACATCCCCTCCATGCCCGCGATAGATTGTCGAGGTATCGTAAAACCTGGACTGGCGAATGTCATTTTGTTTTCTCCTTTCGTGCTCTGCAATCTCCTCTCCCCTTGCGGGAGAGGATTAAGGTGAGGGGGTAGATCAGCTTCACCCTCACCCTGACCCTCTCCCATCAAGGGAGAGGGGACGCCTGCTCCTCAATCATGATAATCATGATGGCTCGGCGGGGCGCAGGGATGGGTGCCGGAAATGGCGCAGCCGCGGTCAATCCCGGTGCCGTACATCTGGCGCCAGTCGGCCTCCATGGGGAAGTCCATCCAGCCCGGGGTGTTGCGGTCGCCGGCAAAGTAGATGCCCGAGATCACCCCGGTGTTGTAGTTTCCTCCCTGGGAGGTCTGCGAGGGCTCGGCATGGTCGTGCATGGGATAGCACAGGGGCGAAAGGCGCTGCTCGCAGTCCACCGGCTTGCCATCGGGTTTTTTGAGCACCAGTTGACCGATGTCCGGTATGCGCACATTCATCTCTTCCACCGGCGGCCAGCAGGGCTGGCCCTTGAGGGTGGGCAGCGGCGTGTCCGGCAGGCCGATGCCCCGGGTGTTGGGCAGGTCCGGGGGCCTCATGAACGGGATGATGTAATCAATCATGTCCATGGGTTCGATGTTGTAGACATCCAGCCAGATGGGGTTCTCCTGCACCACCCCGTTGACGCTGCCGATATAAAAATGGTTGGCGTGGAGGTGCATGGAGTGGGTCCACAGCCCGGCGTTGAGGATGTGACACATGGCCGGTTCGCCCACCCGGCCCATGGGGGTAACGTAGCAGTTGTTGTGGGCGTAATGCCCGGACTGCCCGTTGACGGTGAAGTATTGCGGTAAACGGCTGTTGTTGGGGTTGGGGCTGAAGGGGTCTCTCAGGAAGCGGTCCAGGAACTGCTGCGCCGGGTAAATCTGCCCGGCGGCCAGGCTGCCCACCTCGGCAAACAGCACCGGACTGGCCTCATGCAGGATCCACACATAGTGACGGAAGGCCGGGGTAAAGGTTGCCGGGTCGCCCTGCTCCCAGGCCAGGCCAGGATAATGGGCGCTGGAACCGAAATCGTCGAACAGCTTCTGAATCCCCGGCGTGGGATTGTCATAGGGGGTGAACTTGTGGCCGGAGGCCGCCGCCGCGGGCAGGATGATGATGGCGCCGTGCAGCCCCATCATCCGGTTCACCGGGGCGTTCAGATTATCGAAATACAGGTGAGCGCCGCACTTGCTGGCGTTGAACTCGCCGGTGAAGGTCGCCCCCGGGGCGATGGGGCCGCTGTCAAAACCGAGACTGGGCACGGCAAAGGCGTGCGGCTCGTCCAGGTCGTTGGTCAAAGTGATATTTATCTTGTCGCCCTTGGTGGCCATGATCGTCGGGCCGGGGCATTCGGGCAACAAATCGGGGGTGGTGCTCTTGTAAATCCAGAAGTAGCACCTGGCGTCGTTGGTCTGGTTGTGGGTGTGCATTTCCTTCATGGCGTCGGAAATGCGAAAGACGACTGTCTGGGTGGCGGCGAAGGCCGGGTTGCCCTTTGTCAGCCAGGCCAGGCGGCTGCCGACAACGATGGCCGCCACCCCGCCGATGCTATACTTCAGAAACTGCCTTCTGTCTATTGTCCCGGTTTGGACCGCGTCCATATCTTTAACTCCTTTCCACCGCAAATGAAATGTGGTTGCGGTGTGCAAAATGTTCTGGTCTCCCATCGTCCGGTTTTCCAGGTTCACTGTGCTTGCTCACATTGTTGTGACTCTCCCTGAACGAAGGCCAAAAACTGGCCCAGACATCGGCCGGAACGCCTTCCATTCTTTTCCAATTATCCCGCCGCAAATTCCGAAAAGGTATACGCAAGCTTACCTATGATGCCGTTTCGCGAATACCTAATTCTTTTGTGCTATTGCAGATACGGCGGCGTATACGTAGTGACTGGAGCCTGTATATCGCGAAATGCAAAGGTAAACAATGACCTCCCCCTTTTTCAAAGGGGGAGACGGCGACACCTCCCCCTTTCGCAAAAGGGGGATACAGGGGGATTTGCCCTTTTTCAAAGG